>CAZZGM010000131.1:0-8034 GCA_964653955.1 uncultured Bifidobacteriaceae bacterium
ATCTGCGGCTCACGCGCAGCGAGGGCCGCAGATCCTCCTGGCGATCGCGCTCGTAGCGCGCCTTGTCGCGTTCGAGGTTCACCGAATCCGCGAAGTCCAGACGGCCCTGGCCGTACTGCATGGCACCACGATTGCGGTTGGTGATATTCCACTGCCGAAGCTCGGCGAGCGTGTTTACCGGTGCGGTGTTACCGAGCGTGGCCAGCCACAGGTTGAAATCGCGCTTCATGCCGTACTGCAGCACGTGCGAGCAGTAGTCTTCGGACGCCGGGCCGGTGAACGGAGCTTCGCAGATGTTGTGCGATGTCAGGTTGTTCGCGGCTTCGGTGGCGACCATGCTGGGCAGTTCCACCGGGTCGATCACTTCGGCGCCGGCCTGGCGGAGAGCGGCAATGGCGTCTTCCATGGAGGCCAGTTCGTCGGCTCTCAAGCCCTGGAACGGACGGGCCCGTCCGGGGAACTCGCGCGCTTCGTAAATGCCCGCGCGTGGAATACCAATGCGCATGCCCTTCAGCGCATCGGTCTGCAGGAACGGCGTGTAGTCGTGGTTGGGCGGCGGCGTGCACTCGGTGGTGCGGCTGTCGTTGGCGTCCGCCACGCCTTCCATGACGCCCAGCATGATGGCGGCGTCGGCAACGAACTTCGTCATGGGACCGGCGCTGTCCTGATCGAGCGTCAGCGGAATGATGCCGTAGCGGCTGATGCGCCCGGTGGACGGACGGATGCCGACGAGCATGGTGGCGTTCGACGGGCCTTCGATGGATCCGCCCGTACTGGTGCCGACACTCCCGGCCCACAGATTGGCGGCCACGCCTCCGCCCGAACTCGAACCACTCGTCTCCAGCACCGGCGTCCCATCGTCATTGGCGCGTGGATCGTAGGGGTTGTAGCTCTGGCCGACGGCGGCGTTGTAGCCGCCGGGCCGGAAGGCATCGCCAAACCAGCCGGCCAGCTCGCTCATGGTCGACTTGGCAATGATGATGGCGCCGGCCTCCTTGAGCTTCGTGGCCAGCGTGGCTTCGTAAGGCGCACGATAGTGCCGGAACGCCAGCATGCCACCGGTGGTGGGCATGGCGTCCGTGGTCATGATGTTGTCCTTGAGCGCCACCGGAATGCCGTGCAGCGGACCGCGTACCTTGCCGGCGGCGCGTTCCGCGTCCAGCGCGTCGGCTTCGGCCAGCGCGTTGGGATTGATGGCGACGGCCGCGTTCAGCGCATCTTCGTAGAGGCCGATGCGAGTGAGATATTGCGTGACGATTTCACGGGAGGTCGCGCGGCCTTCGCGCATGGCCGCTTCCATGTCGGGAATGGACGCCTCGACCACGCTGAACGGCGTCGCCGGGGCGGGCGCTGGTGTGGTGCAGGCCGACGAGAGCGCGAACGTGGCGAGAACGACGACAAGGACAGGATGGAATCGAATCACGCGTGAACGCCTCCTGGCTGAACACGCGCATGATACAGGTCCCGATCCCTTATCCGGAAAACTCCTGTCGTCGTCCCGCCGCCCGCATGAAGCAAAAGCTGCAGAACTACTTGGGCTGTGTGCGCCGCCACTTGTCGTACTGCCGGCGCAATTCGAGCAGCGGGTTTTCTTCGCCGCGTTCGACGCGCACCGACAGGTTGAGCCACGGCGCCTTGTCGGTGCCGGCATCGGTCATGCCGATGTTTTCGGTGGCGTAGGGAGCATCGCCGCCGCGAGCCACCAGGATGGCGGCCATCGACGTCGTCTGGCGGACGTTGTCCTGGTTGCAGCGGACGTCGCCTCCGGCAATCGAGCCTGCTTCGATGGCGCGCATCAGCCGATCGGACAGGCGATTGAAGCCGGCGGGATCGTCCCAGCGGTACGCATCGAGTGGGCGCTGCACCACCTCGTGGCTGGCCAGCGTATTGCCCTGCGAGCTCACGCCGTGGCTGGGGTCAGCCATCACACCCGCGTACCTCGCCACACCATCGTCACCCATGGTGGTGCCCTGGCGGGTGGGCGTGGTGAAACCGGCGGCGCGCACGAAACCGTCGTGGAGGGTGAGCACGCCGTACTGGCGGCGGTCGGTGTCCTTGTCCCATTCCGGATCGGTGACCTGGGCAATCACGGCTTCGGCAGTGAGTCCGGCCTTGATGGCTTCGAACACCTTGTTCCGGTTCCGGAGGTCCCAGCCGGCCTGCGTGGCCGCGGCGCCTTTGCCGGGAACGAGGGCCGCCACCGCGTCACCGTAGTTCGGGACGCAGGAGGCCACCGCCACGCCGACGTCGCCGGTTTTCGGATCGACACCCACCACGGACCAGGTGGTCATTTCCATCTCGGTCGGGTATTCGACGGGTTGCGGGGCACAGGCAGTGAGCAGCAGCCCACCGAGCAGGAGACAGACGCTTCGCATTGTGAACATGGGGACCTGCATTGTTGGCACCATCGCGTGACGGTACGCGTGGATTGCCGCTAACGATATGCGAAGCCTCGAGGTGCGGCAACTCTCCGGCAACGACGCGTGCGCGGAGACGTTGCCGCCAGCCCCCGCCCCGGGGCGCGCGGACGCACCGGCAGCAGGCGCGTGGAAACTGCCGGCGGACGGTCAGTGTGCCGCGCCGGCGCCGGCCAGCATCCGGTCCAGCAGCGCGTAGCTCTGCTCCATGCCGTCGGTCATGCCCGTCGCGACGGCGGCGTCGCGTGCCTCTTTCGAGCCGAAGTCCATCAGCGACGTCAGCGTGGTGACACCATCGTGCTCGATGAAGGTGGTGGTGACCAGCGCTTCCTGCCCCGGAAATTCACCGCCGACCGTTCCGGCTTCGTAGCGCTCGCTGTGCACCAGCCGCGTATCCTGCTCGACTTCACGATAGGTACCGCTGAACCCGAACTGGCTGCCGTCGGCCTCGCTGCGCCACACCCACCGGTACTGTCCACCAACGCGCACATCCATCTCGCAGATTGGCATGGTCCATCCGGGTGGCCCGAGCAACCACTGCTGGACGAGATCCGGTTCTGTGTGGGCGCGGTAGACGAGCGAGCGAGGAGCCCTGAAGGACCGCTCCACTTTCACTTCGCGATCGCTGGGCAGGGTTACATGGGCCTTTTCGAACATGTCTGTCTCCCTTCGGTGTGCGGCCTGACAATCAGTTTCCGGATCTGGCGCGTTTGGTGCCGCGACGGCGGCTGACGCCTTTCGAGGCACGAGACGTATCCTGCATACGCGCCAGCAGGGTGTCGAGACGTGCGAAGTTTGCTTCCAGCGCGTCGCGGCACTGCTCGATCCAGGCCGTGGCTTCCGCCAGCCGCTGCGCCTCCAGACGGCGCGGCCGGCGCTGCGCATCCTGACCGACGGTGATGAGGCCGGCGCGCTCCAGCACCTTGAGGTGCTTCGAGATGGCCGGCTGGCTCATGGTGAATGGCTCGGCGAGCTCGGCCACCGAAGCCTCGCCGCGTGCCAGCCTGGCGACGATGGCGCGCCGGGTGGGGTCGGCAAGGGCCTGGAACGTCGCGTCGAGCTGCGGGGAGGCGGTAGTGTCAGATACCATCTAGTTAAATAACCATATGGTTATTTTATAAACCTGTCAAGGCGGCTGGTTCACCCGGCGCGTCAGGCGGTGGAACGGCTGCGTGGGGAAAAGAGAGGCTCAAAGTGGTTAATGTAGCGGGATGGAGGGCGCGCTCATCATCCGGCTGGAGCACCCCGGCGACGTCCAGGGCATTCGTCATGTAAACAGCCTGGCGTTCGGCACGAGTGCCGAAGCCGATCTCGTCGATGCCCTGCGGCCGCGGGCTCGACCGTTCGTGTCGCTCGTGGCCGTCGATGGCGATGAGATCGTCGGACATATCGCGCTCTCGCCGGTGACGCTGGTGTCGCATCCGGAGCTGCCGATTGCCGGACTGGCGCCAATGGCCGTGTTGCCATCGCGGCAGCGAGCGGGCATCGGCTCGGCGCTGGTGCGGGCCGGACTCGACGAGTGCGCCCGGCTCGGGTTCGTGGCTGTCGTGGTCCTTGGCCATCCGGCGTATTACCCGCGGTTTGGTTTCGTCCCTGCCTCGACGTTCGGGCTCGTGTCGCAGTTCCAGGTGCCGGACGACGTGTTCATGGCCCAGGAACTGCGGCAGCGCGCGTTGGACGCGAGTCGCGGCACGATTCGTTATCACCAGGCATTTGAGAGTGTGTAGCGAGCCATTGCGCTTGCGCGCACGACGAAGGATGCCGATGTTTCTTCTCAACCCGCACGCCGACCATTGCACACCGCTCGACCCGGCGGACGCCGAGACACTCGGGGTAGACGCCGCAGAGGCCGTGGAGCAGCACTTTGCCGGTCGCGCCGCGTACGCCCCGACGCCGCTGCAGGCGCTGCCGGCGATGGCTGCCGACCTCGGTGTTGGTGCGATTCACGTCAAGGATGAGTCCGCCAGGCTTGGCCTCGGCAGTTTCAAGGCGCTCGGCGGCTCCTATGCGGTGATCCGACTCGTGCTGGAGCACGCGAGCCGTCAACTCGGGCGGCCGGTCGATGTCGCTGATCTGACGGCGGCGGACGTCCGAGACGTTGCCGCGCGGATGACCATGGCGTGTGCCACCGATGGCAATCATGGGCGTTCGGTGGCGCACGGTGCACAGCTTGCCGGTGCCAGGGCGGTCATCTTCGTGCACGGCGGTGTCAGTGATGAGCGCGTCGCGGCCATCCGCCGCTTCGGAGCGGAGATTGTGCGGGTCGAGGGCACCTATGACGACTCGGTGATCGAGGCGGCACGTGTCGCGGAAGAGCAGGGCTGGACGATTGTGTCGGACACATCCTGGCCCGGCTACGAGCGCATTCCCGGCCTGGTGATGCAGGGCTACACCATCATGATCCGCGAGGCACTCCGTCAGCTTCCCGAGTTGCCCACGCACGTGTTCGTGCAGGCAGGTGTCGGCGGCCTTGCCGCCGCCGTCGCGGGCCATCTGGCGCTGGTGCTCGGCCATCGGCGTCCCGTAGTGGTTGTCGTCGAGCCGTCGCGGGCCGCGTGCGTCTATGAAACCGCACGCGCGGGACATCCGGTCACCATCGCGCACGGCGAACCAACGGTAATGGCCATGCTCGAATGTTATGCACCGTCTCTCGTGGCCTGGCGGGTACTGTCGCGCGCGGCCGACGCCTTCATGATGGTGGACGATGAGGAGGCGGTGACGGTGATGCGAAGGTTGGCGCGTCCGGCGGATGGTGATCCTGTCATCGTGTCGGGCGAAAGCGGTGGCGCCGGTCTGGCCGGTGTCATTCGTGCGGTGCGAGACTCCGGCATGAGGGACGCCCTGCGTCTCGACCACACGTCCCGCGTCTTCGTGATCAATACGGAAGGGGCGACCGATTCTTCGCGCTATACGGAACTGGTGGGCGCATCGCCAGATGCCGTTCGCGAGTCGCGAAGCCGCTGGTGAACGGCAGGGTAGCGCGGCCACGCCGTTCTGCGCGATCCTGAGACGGTCACATGTGCACGCCGGCAGGAAGGAGTCGCGGTCCTGTGAGTCTCGAACCGGGGCGCTTTGCGGGCGCCTTGAAGCTGCTGCACTACTGGTGGCCCCTCGTGCTCGGCTGGTCCCTGACGATGGTGGTCCATCGGGCCACGGGACGGCCGTTCGATCCGAACGGGCTCGCGCTGTTCCTGTGTGGCATTGTCGCCGTCTACAGCCTCGACCGGATTCCCGACGAGTCGGCGGCGGATGGCCCCCGATGGCTGCCGCGCGTACTGTGGCTGACCGGGGTTGTGTCCTCCTGTGTTTGCCTGTGGCTTTTGTTTTACGTGCCGGTCAGGGTGGCCGTTCTGGCGCCGGTGATGGCACTGGCCGCCTTGTCGTACCCGACGGTGAAACGGTTGCCGTTCCTCAAGACGATTGTCGTGTCGCTCGTCTGGACCTGGTCGGCCATGGCGTTTCCGTTCGGTGATCCCTCGTGGTTTGGCTGGCGGTGGATTTTCGTACCGGTGGCGCTGCCGATGCTGCTGCTGATGGCGTCGGGCTGCCTGCTGTGCGACCTGAGTGACATCGATGCCGACCGTGCGTCACGTGTCCGCAGCGTGCCGGTGCTGTTCGGTGGACGTACCGCCGTACGAATTGCCGTCACGCTGGCCGTGTTCGGCGCGGTGGTGGCCGTTGGCCTGCATCGTCCGGGCCTGGCCGTATCCGGACTGGCACTGGGCCTGCTTGGGTATTTCCCATCCCTGCTGGCGAGAGACAGCATCGGCCCGCTGATTGTGGATGTGACGCTGACCCTGCCGGGTGTCCTGATCGTCGCGCATCTGGTCTGACACCGAAGGCCGGGAGAAGCGAGCGCTCGCCGCGGGCCGCCGTCCGATTGTCCAGCGTGGAGGTGCACGGTTATACTCCGCCTCCGAAGCTACCGGTGTCCAGGAACTGAAAAAGGTGCGAGATGAGGCAAGGTGTGCCCACCCGATGACCTTCTGTTCACGGGCCCGCGTCGAATGGGAGGCACGATCATGAGTGTTGTTGTCCGTTCGCTGCTCTGTGGTGTTGTCGTTGCCGTCGCAGGCCTCGGAGCGGTGGAGCGCGCCGTTGCGCAGCCGCTGGGCACCTTTACGTGGCAGTTGCAGCCGTACTGCAATCGAGTAACCGCGTATGTCGTGGTCACGCCGGTGGGGTACACGCTCCAGGGCTACGACAGCCAGTGCGGCGCGCCTCAACGAGCGCCGGTTACCGGCATTGCCGTGCCGAACCCTGATGGAACCATCTCGTTCGGGATCGACATCATTACCGTGCCTGGTGGACAGCCCGTACACGTGGATGGTCGGCTGAACCCGGCCACCTACAGTGGCACGTGGATGGACAGCGCTGGCGGGCAGGGAACCCTCCTGTTCAATGGTTGAGGAGCGGGTGCCATGCGGCCGCTGCCGGTACCGACGACACGGTACGTCTTCCCTGGCCACAACTTCAGTACGAACGCCACCAGGTCCGTCTAGATCGCCGTTCCTGCTTCCGCCTTGACGCAGAGTGACTGGCGCGTCGAGCTCGTGCGTGCGTCCGGCAATGTCTATCCGATTCCGGGCCCAGGGCTGGACGGCCTGTCCACCTATCGGGTCTACCGGCAGCCGTCCGGGACGAGTGCCCTCAACATCTTCATCACCCGCACCAGCGGGACCGGCGAGGAGTACAGCGGAATCATCGTGACGCGGGTGCCGGGGGTTCTCTCCGTGCCCTGAGGGCGCGCTGGCGCTGGCCGCCTCGGGCCGGCCCGAGTTGCGGACGCGAGGCGACCAGCGCACTCGTGCGCAGCACGCTGAGCAGAAGACCGACTGAGGCATAGGGGGCTTTCCGAATCAGCCGATACACTTCGTGTGGCTGAGCGGGCGTATCCGCCGGACCCTGGTCTCTCTTGCCGTGGAGGCGTGCATGCGTCGGTGTTCAGGTCTTTTCCTTGTCTTTGCGATGGTTGCGGTGGTTTCGGGGCCGGTGGCGGCCCAGGCGCCGGGGCCGTTGCCCATGAGCGCACCCGCCCAGGGGACGGTTGGCGACTCGCCGGCGGAATATACGGTGACCGCCAAGTCGGCCGGTGTCCTGACGGTGGCCGTGCAGGGGACGAGTGACCTCGTCCTGCAGGTCGTCGATGAGGACGGCCAGCAGGTGCCGGACGGCTCAGCGGATCGCGATCTGGATGGCAACCCCGGCAGCGAGCTGTTGTCGGTGATCCTCGGCCAGCCGGGCGCCTACCGTGTGCGCGTGCGTTCGAACGACCGCGGTACGTTCCAGATTGCCGGCTCGTTCCTGAGCTTCCCCCCGCTGGAGCGGCCCGCCGACCCCGATGGACGGCCGCGGTCAGCCAGGCCTGCCGAGGTCGGCAAGGCCGTCGAGGACTCGCTCGATACGTCCGCCGGCGACATGTGGGACTGGTGGGTGTTCAAGGCTGCGGAGGCCGGCACGTTGACGGTGATTACGCGATCGGTCGGGTCGGACGATGTGCCGGACCTCCTGCTCGAAGCGTTCATCGATGGCGATTTTGCTACCGCGGTCGACCGATCCGACCAGGATCTGCAGGGCAATTCGGCAAACGAGTCGGTCACGCTGCAGGTGACGGCGG
>CAZZGM010000132.1:0-2658 GCA_964653955.1 uncultured Bifidobacteriaceae bacterium
GCGCCGGCAAGATGTTCCTGCCCCAGGTGGTCAAGTCGGCCCGCGTGATGAAGAAGGCCGTCGCCTACCTGTTCCCGTTCATGGAAGCCGAAAAGGCGGCCCTGGCGGCATCGGGCCAGGCCACGAAAACGCAGGGCAAGATCGTGCTGGCTACGGTCAAGGGCGACGTCCACGACATCGGCAAGAACATCGTGGGCGTCGTGCTGGCCTGCAACAACTACGAAGTCATCGACATGGGCGTCATGGTGCCGTGCGAGAAAATTCTCGAAAAGGCACGTACGGAGAAAGCCGACATCATCGGGCTGAGCGGGCTGATCACGCCGTCGCTGGACGAGATGGTGCACGTCGCCCGTGAGATGGATCGCCAGGGCTTCACGTTGCCGCTCCTCATCGGCGGCGCCACCACCAGCCGCGCCCACACCGCCATCAAGATTGCGCCGCACTACAAGGAACCGGTGGTCCATGTGCTCGACGCAAGCCGCGCCGTGCCGGTCACCACCAGCCTGCTGAGCGACGAGAACAAGGCCGCGTTCGTCGCCAGGCACCAGGCCGACTACGCCTCCATCCGCCGCAACCATGGGACGACCCGCCAGCCACTGGTCGACCTTCCAACCGCACGCACACGCCGGACGCCCATCGACTGGCGCACCGAAGACGTGTCGCAGCCGGAGTTCACGGGCGTGCGGGTGCTCGACGACTTCCCGCTGACAACGCTCAGGGAGTACATCGACTGGACGCCGTTCTTCCACACCTGGGAGCTGAAGGGCGTATACCCGCGGATCCTGGACGACGAGAAGTACGGCGCGCAGGCGCGGCAGATCTTTGCCGAAGCCAACACGTTGCTCGACCGCATCATCGCGGAACGGCTCATCCTGGCGCGCGGCGTCTACGGCCTCTTCCCCGCCAACGCCGTCGGCGACGATGTGGTGCTGTACCGCGACGAGGAGCGGACACAGGAACTGACGCGGTTCCACTTCCTCCGTCAGCAGATGGACCGGGGCGCCGAGCAGCCGTGCCGATCGCTCAGCGACTTCATCGCGCCACAGGCGACGGGGCTTCCCGATCATCTGGGGGCCTTTGCGGTGACCGCCGGAATCGGCCTGCGTCAACTGTGCGATCGGTTCCGGGCCGAGCATGACGACTACAACGCCATCATGGCCGAAGCCGTGGCCGATCGCCTGGCCGAGGCGTTTGCCGAGTGCCTGCACGAACAGGTGCGTGACGAGTGGGGTTACGGGCGCACCGAGACGTTCACGCCGGCCGAGTTGATTCAGGAAAAATATCGCGGCATCCGGCCGGCCGCCGGTTATCCCGCGTGTCCGGATCACACCGAAAAGGGGACGCTCTGGACGCTGCTCGACGTCGAGTCGGCAGCCGGCATCCAGATTACCGAGTCATACGCGATGTGGCCGGGCTCGAGCGTCAGCGGCCTCTACTTCGCCCACCCGGAAGCGCGTTATTTCACGCTGGGACGGATCGACCGCGACCAGGTGGCCGATTATGCAGCCCGCAAGGGCATGACGATCCAGGAGGCCGAACGCTGGCTGGGCTCGAATCTCAACTACGATCCGGCTGACGATAGCGCAGCGGCGGTTGCCTGACCCGCCTCGACACCAGCTATGGACTCGCCAGCATCCCGGCCCATCGACCCGACGCGCTGCCCGCTGTGCGGTGAAGACAACGCCTGCGGCAGCGAACGTGGCGCCGCCACCTGCTGGTGTGCCTCCACCCGCATACCCGCGAGCGTCCTCGAGCGTGTGCCTCCGCACCTGATCGATCGCGCGTGCGTCTGTGCGCGGTGTGCCGCTGACCACCAGAATCCGGACGAGACGCCAGTCCTGGCGCGCACGCCATCTCAGGAGCAGTAAGCCGACGCTGACGGGGCGACGTTATCCGCCACGCACGTCGAGCACGATCTTCCCGATGTGGGCAGACGACTCCATGTATGCATGCGCCGCCGCGGCGTCGGACAGCGGAAACACTCGATCGATGACGGGCGCCACGCGCCGTGAGGCCAGCAGCGGCCACACCTCGGCTTCGAGCGCACGAGCAATGGCGCCCTTCTCCTCCACCGAACGTGGACGCAGGGTTGAGCCAGTCATCCACAACCGGCGGCGCATCAGCAGCGACAGGTCCACTTCCGCGCGCGACTGTTTCAGGAAGGCAATCTGCACGAGGCGGCCATCCATGCCAAGCGCTTGCAGGTTACGCGGCGTATAGTCGCCGCCAACCATGTCCAGCACGACATCTGCCCCACGGCCGCTGGTGACTTCGCGCATGGCCGCCACCCAATCGACGATGCGATAGTTCCAGGCCGCTTCGGCCCCCAGGCGCAGGCACGCGGCGCACTTCTCGTCAGAGCCTGCCGTGGCCGCCACGCGCACCCCTCTTGCCGCTGCCAGCTGAATGGCTGTCGTGCCAATGCCGCTCGTACCACCGTGCAGCAGCAGCCATTCGCCTGCCCGCAGGTGGCCACGTTCGAACACGTTGGTCCAGACGGTAAAGAAGGTCTCCGGTACCGCGGCGGCCTCGACCATGGATAGTCCGTCCGGCACAGGCAGGCACTGCGCCTCGGGCGCCACGCACCAGTCGGCATAGCCGCCGCCGGCCACCAGCGCGCACACGCGGTCTCCTTCGCGCCAGCGCTGCACGTCCGCA
>CAZZGM010000132.1:2668-8015 GCA_964653955.1 uncultured Bifidobacteriaceae bacterium
GGACGCGATAACGCCGGCCACTTCGAGTCCGGGAATATCCGATGCTCCCGGCGGCGGTGCGTACTTGCCGTAGCGCTGCACCACATCCGGACGATTGACGCCGGCCGCGTGCACTTCGATGAGCACCTCACCGGGCCCCGGTTCGGGGTCGGGCCGTTCCACCAGCCGGAGACCTTCCGGTGGACCGAAGGCAGCAATCTCGACGCACTGCATGGGGCCGAGCTCTCCCGTCAGGACTGGTTGCGATACCGCTCGCGGATGGTGGGAATCAGGTAGTCCTGAAACGCGCGCCGGCGATCGTATACGGGGGCAAACCCCCAGTCGCGCCGCGCCGCCGCATCATCGACGTCTTCGGGCCACGAGTCGACAATGCCCTGCCGCTTGTGATCGGTCTGCCACGTAATCTGCGCGCCGGGAAACGCCGACAGCACCTCGTCGTGAACCTCGGCGGCCGACGGGTTGAACGCCGACAGGTTGTAGGCGGTTCGCGTCAGGGCATCCTTCGGCGCCGCGGCCAGCTTCAGCAGCGCTTCCACGCCGTCGGGCATGGCCATGAACGGGATTCGTGTGTCCGGCCGTACGAAACACGCGTAGGGTTCGCCCTTCGCGGCGGCATGAATCATCTCCGGCGCATAGTCGGACGTCCCGCCCGACGGCACGGTCACCGCGGAGATCAATCCCGGGAAGCGTACACAGCGGAAGTCGACACGACCGAACTGCGGCGTGGCCGACAACTGCTTGTAGTGCCGCGCATAGTAGCGCCCCAGTTGTTCGCAGTACAACTTGTTGCAGCCGTACATGGTGGTAGGCGTGTTGTAGTCGTCTTCCGCCACGCGGCCGGCCCGGCGCTTTTCTTCGGCACCCGGCAGTCCGTACGCGGCAATCGACGAGGGATACACGAACACCACGGGGCGGCCGTGCGACTCGGCTTCGCGCTGCGCGAACTCGAGCAGCCCCAGCGTGCCCTCCACGTTCACCTGATGCGCCGTCATCGGCGTGAACTCCGAACGCGTCGAGAGCAGCGCCGCCAGGTGGAACACCGCATCGATCTCGAACTCCGACATGATGCGCTCGAGCAGTGCCTGGTCGAGAATCGAGCCGGTAAACTCGCGCTGCACCAGCGCAGCCAGTTCGGGGTCCAGCGGATTGACGTCGAGCGTGATGACCGGGCGGTCGCCCGCCGCGGCCAGGCTGGTAATGAGGCCGTGGCCAATTTCACCGCCGGCGCCGGTAATGAGCGTTACGGGTTTTCGAATCATGAGAACGCGTCCGACATTCTACGCTTCGCGCAACGCCCGTTCGAGGCGCGCGCCCACCTGGCCATTCCATGGCGGAATCACGATGGTCACGGGGCCCCGCGCTTCCGCCATGCACGACAGCCGGATCACCGGATGCGGCTCCGTGCTCATGAGATACCCCAGCGCCGCAATCGTCGCCCGCTCCTTGTCGTCCACCGGCGACAGGTGTTCCGCCCCCGCCAGCACGCCTACCCAGCAGGTACCGCACGAACACGAGCGGCAGTGCACGGGAATGGGCCCCTCCGTGCAGCGCGCGTCTTCGGTCCGGTAGTCGCGCGTGTCGAGCGCGGCAGCCGTCGTGACGTGCTGAAGCGCGATGATCGGAAACGAACGCGCCGGCGGCCGTTCATCGAACGTCACGTCGAACGACCGGCGCCGCCCGCGCAGGAACGACCACCAGCCCGGCGACTGGCCGGACTCACGGCGGGCAACGATCCGATCCGGCGCCGGCTCCGCGCCGCCAACCAGCCGTTCCGGCCGCCGCACTTCGCCGGCCGGCACGTCCGGTAGCCCCACCTGCTGCAGCGTGCGCATGGCTACGGCCGTGATACCCACCAGCCACGACACGTCCACCTTCAGCTGCCCGGCCATATCACGCGCCACCTGCTGCACCTGTGCGGCCAGGTCCAGACTTCCGGGTGCGACGGGCCGCGCGGCGTAGGCGCGCACGGCCTCACGCACGTCGCTCCAGTAACGGTGACCGAACAGGAACCAGTGTGACGTCTCGCGCTGCTCGTCCATCCGCCAGCGCCCGCCGATGCGCAGATGATGCACCAGCGCGTTGGCATCGCCGGCGGCGTCCACCGCCTGCTGCACGCGCATGGGAAACAGGTGGAACCATATACGCGTGGCGGCCCTGTCCACCGGGTGCATCGCACTCTGCAGCCGGTCCACGGCGCGGTGCCAGGTCTCGTCGTCGTGCTGACGCAGGAACGCAAGGAACAGTGGATCGCTCACCACAGCGCCGCCTTCATTTCGGCCAGCGAAATCTCGATGCGCCCGAGATCATCCAGCACACGCTCCGCTTCGGTGAGTGTCGCCGACAACGCTTCGCCTGACGGGACGCTGCCACGTTTCAGCTCCCACGCCAGATCGCGCGTGGTTTCGGCGCACGCCCGGCACACCGCCAGCGTTCGTTCGTGGGCTTCGAGCAGCTTCAGGACTTCGGCTTTTTCGTCGGGAGTCACGTGCGGTGCGGGTCGGGACGCCAGGCCGTAATGGCCTTCTTGATGTCGTCGGGGGACAACTGCTCGGTGACGGCACGTTCCAGCAGGCGGCCCAGTTCTTCGTCCGAGGCAAACCGAAGCGCCACAATCTGTTTCGGCGTCAACCGTGCCAGCCTGGCATCGTCACCGGCCGGCAGCACTTCGGCGCACCGCACCTTCATCTCGAGCATGATGATGCGGTCCTGAAGCTTGACGATGTAGAGACGGCCGATGGAGATGGTGACGGCAACGGCCAGCAGCAGGAAGATGAGGGTGGCGTCGCGGGTATTCCAGCCGGCCATCAGCGCTCCGCCCAGGGCCACGGCGGCAGCCAGCCACAACGTGGTGGCCACGTAGCTGGGGACGGGATGGTGGGCGTGCGATGCGTAGGACTGCATGCGCGCGCCTACTTGAGTTTTCCTTCCAGTTCCTCGTACACCTTCCGCACGGCAATGGGCGCCTGCTGCTCGCCGAGGAACCAGTTGGCGTACGGCCCCCAGTTCGCCTGCTTGATGGCGTCGTCCACCGACAGCCCGGCCTTGTGCAGGCGCGTGACTTCGGCAATGACCGCCTTCAGCGCGTTCTGGAACTCCACCAGCTCTTCGCGCGACACGGCCGGTTCTTCGATGAAGCCGTGGCCAGGCACGTAAAGAGTGATGTCCATGGCCAGCGCCTTGTCGATGACGCTTACCCACTCGGACGGATAGGCCGAGCGCATGGCCGGGAATACCCGGTTCAGGTAGGCCTCGCTCATGAACAGGATCTTCTGCGCCGGCAGGTGCACCATCAGATCGCCGCCGGTATGCGCACGGCCCAGGAACACGGAGCGCACCTCGATGCCGCCGACGTCGATGGTTTCCGTATCACTCTTCATTGCCGATGGCGGCACGATGATGGGCGGCGCGGTCGGCTGCCGGTTCGGATTGGCCGCGTCGCGCTGCATCTGGGCCAGCGAGTTCGGATGGATGACGTAGGTGATGTCCTTCGGCAGAACGGAGTTGCCGGCCGTGTGATCGCCGTGATCCGAGCCAACGATGTACCAGCGGACGGGCGTCGACGTAATCTTCCGGATCTCGTCGAGCATCGTCTGGGTGGCTTTCGGATTTCCCTGTCCGTCGGCAATCAGCACACCGTCACGGCCGACCACGATCAGGCTGACCGTGGTGAAGCCCGGCTGACGGATTTCCTCGTAGCCGTAGACGTTTTCGGCCAGCTTGATCGTCCGGGGAAATGCGGAAAGCGGAAGCCCCCTGGCCTCCGGATCGGCCGTGCGCACCTGCGCCGCCGCAGGTGTCACCAACCACAGACCACAGGCAGCAGCCAGGATGAGCAGGCGAAACATGGGGGGAAT
Source organism: uncultured Bifidobacteriaceae bacterium (assembly GCA_964653955.1). Taxonomy (GTDB): domain Bacteria; phylum Acidobacteriota; class Vicinamibacteria; order Vicinamibacterales; family UBA2999; genus VFZN01. The sequence goes on from CAZZGM010000132.1 coordinate 6,523, forward strand.
CGTAGCACGGGTGCCCGGCGTCACCGCCCGTCGATGAGGTCGCCCAGGCCGAACGCGCGGTCGAGCACGGAGCCCTCTTCCTTGCGCCGCCCGCCGGTCTTCGGCGCCGCCGCGTAAATGCGGTCGGCCAGCCGGCTGAGGGGCAGCGACTGCAGCCACACCCGGCCGGGACCGGTGAGGGTCGCGAAAAATATGCCTTCACCGCCGAAGAGCGCGGTCTTCACCTTGCCGACGAACTGGATGTCGTAGTTGACACTCGGCTGCAATGCGACGAGGCAACCGGTGTCGACACGCAGCGTCTCGCCTGCCTGAAGGTCCACCGACTGGATGGTGCCGCCGGCGTGCACGAAGCACAGCCCGTCACCTTCCAGCTTCTGCATGATGAACCCCTCACCGCCGAACAGTCCCACGCCCAGCTTGCGCTGGAAGGCAATGCCCACCGACACGCCGCGGGCCGCACAGAGAAACGCGTCCTTCTGGCAGACCAGGTGACCGCCCAGCGTCTTCAGGTCCATGGCCAGAATCTTTCCGGCATACGGAGCCGCAAACGCCACACGTTCTTTCCCGGCGCCCTGGTTCTGGAACACCGTCATGAACAGGCTTTCGCCCGTCAGCAGGCGTTTGCCGGCCCCGAGCAGCGCATCGAGTACGCCCCTCGACGCCTGACTGCCATCACCAAAGATGGTTTCCATCTGGATGCCCGGCGTCATGTACATGAACGCGCCCGCTTCGGCCACCGCGGCTTCGCCGGGATCGAGCTCGACTTCGACGAACTGCATCTCGTTGCCGTGAATCACGAAATCGATGTCGTGCGCGCGGCGTCCGGGCGGTACCGGAGGCGGCGGTACGCCGCCAGCGGCCGCGCCGCCCATGAACGGTGCAAACTCCGGCAATTCGCCAATCTTCCGCCACGTCGGCATACCGGCCGTGAACACGAGCGTTTCGCCGTCGACGCTGCCGTTGCGGAGGTTCGAGACGATTTCGTCGAACGTCACGGGGCCCACCTGGTGTCCCCCGATGGCCATGTACCACTGCTGTGCAGACATAACACCTCGTACGAAGGCGAACTACGACGCGGATTCGGACTCGTTCACGACATCGATGCACATTGCCGCATCGGCCTCGAGCCTGGCGGTCGTTTCGGCATCGAGGCGCAGCACGTGCGCCAGCTGCGCCAGATAGATTCGTTCAGCGCCAGTCACGGTTTCGTCCGCGCGAATGATGCTGAAGGCCAGCACGTAGAGATCCCGGCGGGCGTTCTCCTCGTCGACGCCTCGGACAATGTCGCCGAGCGGATGCGGCCGGTCCAGTTCATGTATGGCTTCGGCTTCCACTCCCGCGGCGCGCGCATGCCGGAGAATGAGGTCGCGCTCCTGTGGCGCCAGTGTGCCGTCGGCCCGTGCCGCCGACACGGCCAGGCGAACGATCCGCTGCACCTCGATGGGCATGGTGGACGATGCGGCCCCGGAGAGGGGCGGCGCCACCGCGCCTCC
>CAZZGM010000133.1:0-8014 GCA_964653955.1 uncultured Bifidobacteriaceae bacterium
TGTCGATCGGCGGCCGGCGGGTGGTGGCCAGCCGGAGACGCGTTTCCCAGTGCCGTCCGGGCCACAGGGATCCATACACGGTGCGTAGTCGCAGGTCTTCCTGCCCCCAGAGCTCGCCTTCGGTTCCGGGGCTGCCCACGCCGACCATGCCGCCGACCTCGAACAGTTGGCCGAAGGCGACGGCAGGTGACATGACGAGAGTCAGCGTCAAGGTGACGAACGATGCGACACGGAGCAGCGTGACTGGCGTGCGCATGAAGAAACCCTTCGTCTGTGCCATTACGGATGGCCCGGGCAGAGGACCCGCAGGAACTGCGCAGGCTGGTCGCTTCCGATCTCGCAACAACTGCACTCGCGGGGCCGGTAACCGCCGCGTATGCGCGGGCCGCGGTCAGCGGCGCCGGCTTGCCGGTGCCGGTCGGGCCGCGGCTTCCAGCGCCTCGAGTGCGGCCTCGACATCATCCGACACGCGCTCGGCGGTGCTCACGACAATGCCGTAACTTTCGTGCTCGAGGGCTGTGCGCGCTTCTTGCAACGTGCTGGTGGCCGACGCGATGGCGGCTTCGGCCGGCGCCAGCGTGCGGCGGGGCAGCCGGGCCACGGCCGGCGTGGCCAGGTGCGCCTGGGCACGTTCGATCACGGCCACGGCTTCGGCCAGCAGACGTTCGGCATTGCCGCGGGCCCTGGCGCGCGCGTCCACGGCGGCCTTGGCGGCGGCCTGCGCCTGCTCGCGGCTGTTGAGCGCGTTGGCCAGCGCCAGGCGGTAGTCGTTGGCCGTCACGGCTTCGTCGGCCTGGGCGAGCCAGGTGATGGCGGCGTTCAGTTCGTCGGCCGCGTATTGTTCGGCGCCGGCGGCGCGGGCGGCATCGATGGCGCCCTGCGCCTGGTGCATTTCCTTGCTGGGTGGTTCGGCACACGCCGTGGCCAGGACCAGAACGGCCAGCAGCAGCACGGCGGGCAGGACCCGGTAGGCGGAGAACAGGCGCGTGCACGGCATCGAAGACCGAGTATACGGCACGCACTTCGAGGTGTGCAGGTGAAGGAACTCCCTCTGGCCGATCGGCCACGTGAGAAGTTGGCGCGCGCCGGCCCGTCGGCGCTGAGCGAGGGCGAACTGGTGGCGTTGCTGCTGGGCAGCGGCACCCGCACGCGCAACGCGCTGGCCGTGGCGCAGGCGCTGCTGGCCGCCTCGGGGGGCGTGGCGGGGCTGCTCCAGCTGTCAGCGGACGAGTTGCGCCGGATCGACGGCGTTGGTACCGTGCGGGCCGCCCGTTTGCTGGCGGCCGTGGAACTGGGACGCCGTGCGCTGATGAGACCGGGAGAAGAACGGCCACGGTTCCACAGTTCGCAGGACGTGGCGAAATATCTGCTGCCGCTGCACGGCGGCCACCGGGAGGAACGGTGCGGCGTGGTGTTGCTCGACGCGCGCTATCGATTGATTCGTACCACCGTGCTGTCGGTCGGCACGCAGGACGCGGCCCTCATCCAGCCGCGCGACGTCTTTCGCGAAGCACTTCTCGCATCTGCGACGGCCGTCGTCGTGTTCCACAATCATCCGACCGGCGATCCCGAACCCAGCCAGGCCGACGTGCAGGTGACCGCGCGCCTGGCGCACGCCGGAGACATGGTGGGCATCCGGCTGGTGGACCACATCATTCTTGGCGCTGGCCGCTACTACAGCTTCAAGGCCCAGCAGGCGTGATGGGCGCACCACGTGGTACGATTCACGGTCGCGGACCGTGCAGACCGGACTCCCGACCTACGACCATGTCCTCCTTTTTCATCACGACTGCCATTGACTACGTGAACAGCCGGCCGCATCTGGGGACGGCCTACGAGAAGATCACCGCCGATGTGATCGCGCGCTATCACCGCCTGAAGGGCGACGATACGTGGTTCCTGATGGGGAACGACGAGCACTCGCAGAACGTCTTCAAACGCGCGCAGGAACAGGGCAAGGATCCGCTGGCCTACTGCGATGAGATGGAGGCCATCTTCCGCGAGGTGTGGGCCACGCTGGACATCTCGTTCGACGATTTCATCCGCACCACGGATCGCGCGCGGCACTTTCCGGCGGTCCAGCGGATGGCGCAGGCGTGTCTCGACAACGGCGACATCTACGAAGGCTTTTACGAGGGCCACTATTGCGTCGGGTGCGAGGAGTTCAAGCCGGAGAAAGATCTCGTGGAGGGGCTGTGTCCCATCCACAAGACGAAGCCCGAGTGGATTCGCGAGAAGAACTGGTTCTTCCGCCTTTCGAAGTATCAGCAGCCGCTGCTGACGCATTACGCGGAGCATCCCTCGTTCATCGAGCCGGAGACCCGGCGCAACGAGATCCTCCGCCTCGTCGAAGGGGGCCTCGAGGACATCTCGATGAGCCGTGCCGGGCAGGCGTGGGGCATTCCGCTGCCCTTTGACGAAAAGAGCGTCGTCTACGTGTGGTTCGACGCGCTCATCAACTACGCCGCTGCGGTCGGCTATGGCTGGGACGAAGCACAGTTCGCGCGCCGCTGGCCGGCTAGTCTGCACATCGTCGGCAAGGACATCACGCGGTTCCACTGCGTGATCTGGCCGGCCATGCTGATGAGCGCCGGCCTGCCGCTGCCGGGGCAGGTGTTTGGCCACGGCTGGGTGTTCTTCAAGGGCGAGCGCATGAGCAAATCGCTCGGCAACGTCGTCGATCCGCTCGATGCGGCGCGGAAGCACGGCCCCGATCCGCTGCGGCTCTATCTGACGAAAGAAGTGCCGTACGGCGGCGACGGCGACTTCACGTGGGAGCGGTTCGAAGAGAAGTACAACGCCGACCTGGCCAACAACCTCGGCAACCTGGTGAACCGCGTGGCGGCCATGACCGAACGTTACTGCCAGGGACGGTTGTCGGCGCGCGGTGGTGGTGTGCTGGCCGGGAAGGCGGCTGACGCGGTGCGCAGCTACGGCGCGGCCATGGACGGTCTGGCGCTGCACGACGGCGTGGCGGCGGCCTATCGGCTGGTGAGCGCGGCCAACGAGTTCATTGCCGAGACGCAGCCGTGGAAGCTGGCGAAGGATGCCGCGCAGGCGGACCGGGTGGCCGAGGTGCTGTACGAAGCGGCCGAAGCCGTGCGGATTGCGGCGGTCCTGCTGCTGCCGGTCATGCCCTCGTCTGCCAGCGAGATTCTCCGGCGGATGGGGGAGACGACGGCGCCTGGTGAGCTGCGCCTCGACACCGCGACCACCTGGCGGGCATCTGGAGAAAGAGCCATTCTGAATACCGGAGCCCTGTGGCCCCGGCTCGACGACAAGGGAGCATCCGTGAGCGATTCCACACTCCAGCCCGCAGCCGGTAACGGCGGCACTACCGAAAACGCGACAGTGGCGGCACCGGCCGCGCCCGCGGCTGTCGCGACCCCAGCGCCCGCCGCCGCTGCGACACCTGTCGCCCCTGTGTCACCCGCGGCCCCGGCCGCTGTGCCCGAGCCGATCACCATCGACGACTTCATGAAGGTGCAGTTGAAGGTGGCGCGCATCCTCGAGGCCAGCAACGTGCCGAAGTCGAAGAAGCTGGTGCAGTTGAAGGTGGACGTGGGTGAGGCGGAACCGCGAACCATCCTGGCCGGCATCGCGGAAAGTTATCAGCCGGAACAGCTCGTGGGCCGGACCATCGTGGTGGTGGCCAACCTGAAGCCCGCCAAGTTGATGGGCATCGAGTCCAACGGCATGGTGCTGGCAGCCAGTCCCGACGGCGGCGGTGCGCTGCTGCTGAACGCGGAGCCGGCCGTACCGGGCACGCGTGTCCGGTGATTGATTCCCACTGTCATCTCGCCGGCGAGGAGTTCGAAGCCGACCTGCCGGCGGTCATCGATCGTGCGCGGGCGGCTGGTCTGACCGGCGCCCTCGTGATTCTGGCCGCCGACGAGGAGGCGGAGCTCGAACGGTGGCAGCGTGTCCAGGCGCTGTGGCCGGAGACGCGCGCGGCCGTGGGCATACATCCCCATCGCGCCGCCGCGTTCGCGGATGCGCCAGGCGAAGTGGCGCGTCTCCTCGAGCGCCGTCTGGCCGAGGTGCCGGGCGTGCGCGCCATTGGCGAGATTGGCTTGGACTATCACTACGACTTCTCGCCGCGCGACGTGCAGCAGGCGGTGTTTCGCGCACAGCTCGACGTGGCGCGCGCGCATGGCCTGCCGGTGGTCATTCACACGCGCGAGGCCGAGGTCGACACGCTGGCCATCCTGAGTGAAGGTGGGCGGGACGGTGAACGGGTCGATACGACCGGCGTGTTCCACTGTTTTTCGGGCGATGCCGAGGCGGCGGCGCGGATGGCGCCGACCGGCTATTACTTCTCGATCCCCGGCATCGTGTCGTTTCCGAAGGCCGGCGACCTGCGCGCGGCGGCGGCCGGCCTTCCGGCGGACCGGCTGCTGGTCGAAACCGACAGTCCCTATCTGGCACCGCTGCCGTTCCGCGGCAAGCGGAACGAACCGGCATACGTGGCGCGCGTGGTGGACGTGGTGGCGGAAGCCAGAGGCACGACACCTGCCGAACTGGCCGCGGCCACCACCGCCAACTTCCACCGGCTCTTCCGTCCCTGAATTCTCCGCAAAGCTCAGCCCTGCAACGAGTAACGGGCGCGTCGCCGCGTTGACACCGGCGCGCGCCCTATGGTGAGATTGACGAGCTTGTCCAACGCTCTTCCGAAGACCCAGGCGGATCTGATCCAGTTGTTCGAACCCGTGCGGGCCGATCTCGAGGAGGTCGAGCGCGAGTACGAGCGGCAGGTACAGTCGCAGGTTCACGTCATCCCCGAAATCGGTTCGTACATCCAGAAGAGCGGGGGCAAGCGTGTACGTCCGGCGGTGCTGCTGATGGCCGCACGTCTGTGCGGTTACACCGGGCCGCGCGCGGTGTTGAACGCCGCGGTCGTGGAATTCGTCCACACGGCCACGCTCGTCCACGACGACATCATTGACGATGCGGATGTGCGGCGGGGACGGAAGGCGGTCCATTCGCAGTGGGGGAATGACGTCACGGTGCTGGCCGGCGACTTCCTCTACATCAAGTCGATGGCCATGGCGCTGGGGCAGGACTCCATCGAGATTGCCCGCATGCTGTGCGACGTCACGCTGCGGATGATCGAGGGCGAAATCTACCAGCTCACCAAGAACGGCGTGGTCGATCTGGCCGAGGCCGAACACTTCGACATCATCCATCGCAAGACCGCCTTCCTGTTTGGCGGCTGTGCCGAAATCGGCGGCATGCTGGGCGATGCCGGCGCCGAACGGCGCGAGGCGCTGCGCGAGTACGGATTCAATCTCGGCGTGTTGTTCCAGCTCGTCGACGATCTGCTGGACTTCACGGGCGAGGCCGAAGCGCTGGGCAAGCCCATTGGTGGCGACCTGTGCGAAGGCAAGATCACGCTGTCGGTCATTCATCTGCTGCAGCACGGTGGCCCCGAGGCCGACGCGCTGGTCCGCGGCATCGTGCAGTCGCGCACGGTGACGCCGGAGCAGTGGGCACGGCTGCGCGCGCTGATGGCCGAACACCGGTCCATCGAATACGCGTACGGCCGCGCGGTGGAGTTTGGCGAAGCGGCCAAGCGCAGCCTGCTGGTGTTTCCCCGCACGCCCGAACGCGAAGCGTTGTCGTCGCTGGCCGACTTCGTGTTGTCGCGCGATCGTTAGGAACACGTTCGGCCGTTACCGGCACCATCCCGGAACATCAGGTAACTCAGACCACCATCGATTCAGTTGGCGCGTGAGTGTGGCATGGAGCTTCGCAAAGCTTTCGTACGAAGAAGGGGCGTGCGTGCATGACCCCCGCTGAACGAGCCGAGGTGCTGCGCCAGGACATCCGCCGGCACGAGGAGCTCTACTACGTGCTGGCGCAGCCGGAGATCTCCGATGCCGAGTTCGACGCGCTGCTGAACGAGCTCAAAGCGATCGAGGCCGAACATCCCGAGCTGGTCACGCCCGACTCGCCCACGCAGCGGGTCGGTGGCCGGCCCGCCGAGGGGTTCGTCACGGTGGAGCACGCCGAGCCGATGCTGAGCCTCGACAACGCCTACAACGAAGGTGAGCTGCGCGCGTTCGACGAACGCGTCCGCAAGGCACTCGGCGCCGCATCGTCTCCGGAGTATGTCTGCGAGCTGAAGATTGATGGTCTCAGCATTGCGCTGCTGTACGAGGATGGGCGTCTGGTGCGCGGCGCCACGCGTGGCGATGGCGTGCGCGGCGAGGATGTGACGTTCAACGTGCGCACCATTCGTGCGCTGCCGCTGCGCCTGGCCGGTACCACCGGTCGTGCGGTGGAGATTCGTGGCGAAGTGTACTTCTCGCGCGGCGCGTTTGCCCGCGTCAACGCCGAGCGGGAAAACGCGGGCGAGCAGTTGTTCGCCAATCCCCGTAACGCGGCCGCCGGCACCATGCGCACGCTGGATCCGCTGGCCGTGGCGCGGCGCGGACTATCGGCCTGGCTCTATCAGGTAGTGGTGCCCGGCGCGGAGCCGGCGGAAGAAGACCGCGGCACCCACGCCGGCATGCTGGAGCAGTTGCGCGCCTGGGGATGTCCCGTGGAGCCGCACTGGCGCACCGTGGATGGCATTGACGGTGTCGTCGCGTTCTGCGAGGAGTGGCGCGAGAAGCGGCGGACGCTGCCGTTCGATACCGACGGCGTCGTGGTGAAGCTCAACGACCTCGGGCTGCGCCGCCGGCTGGGCACCACGTCGAAGTTTCCGCGCTGGGCGACGGCCTTCAAATATCCCGCCGAGCAGGTGACGACCAGGCTGAAACAGATTGCGGTGAACATCGGCCGCACCGGCGCGGCCACGCCCTATGCCGTGCTGGAGCCGGTGCTGGTGGCCGGCTCCACGGTGGCGCTCGCCACACTCCACAATCCGGACGACCTGGCCCGCAAGGACATCCGCGAAGGCGACATCGTCATCGTGGAAAAAGCCGGGGATGTGATTCCGCGGGTGGTGGGGCCGGTGTTGGAGCAACGGTCGTCGGACTCGCAGCCGTGGGTGATGCCAACGGCGTGTCCGGTGTGCCAGAGCGCGCTCGTGAAGGAAGTCGACGAGGCGGTGTGGCGCTGCGAGAACAGCTCGTGCCCGGCGCGGCTGTTGCGCAGCCTCGATCACTTCGTGTCGCGCGGCGCCATGAACATCGAGGGTCTGGGCGAGGTACTGGTCCGGCAGCTGGTGGAGAAAGAGCTCGTGCGGAGTGCCGCGGACATTTACCACCTGACGCCCGAGGTGCTGGAAGGGCTCGAGCGCATGGGAAAGAAGTCGGCCGCCAAGCTCCTCGGCCAGATCGAACGGTCGCGCCAGAACGACGTGTGGCGGCTGCTCAATGGTCTTGGCATCCGGCACGTCGGCGAGCGCGGCGCGCAGGTGCTGGCCGACCATTTCGGTTCGGTGGACGCCATTGCCGAGGCGTCGGTGGAGGAGTTGCAGGCCGCCGACGAAGTCGGGCCGGTGGTGGCGGCGTCGGTGCGCAGCTGGTTCGACGAGGAGCGCAACCGCACGCTGGTGGAACGGCTGCGGGCGGCTGGTGTCCGCACGGTGGGCGAACGCAAGGTGGCGCCAAAGGGGCCACAACCGCTGGCCGGGCAGACGTTCGTGCTCACCGGGACGCTGGCGGGGCTGTCGCGTGACGAAGCGGCGGCGCGAATCGAGGCACTGGGTGGCAAGGTGGTGGGCTCGGTGAGCCGCAAGACGAGCTATCTGGTGGTGGGGGCCGAACCCGGCAGCAAGCTGGACAAGGCGCAGACGCTCGGGGTGCCCATCCTCGATGAAGCCGGCTTCCTCGGGCTTATAATGAGTGGGTCATGACGCGCGGCTTCGCGTGGCTCACGTGTACCCTCACCGCGACCGTCGGCCTGCTCGTCGGCGTCATCGTGAGCGGCACGGTTGCGCCCGGCCCCGCGGTGACAGCGCCGCCTTCGATGGCCGCCGCTCCTCCAGGCCCCGCGGCCACGCCGGTGTTTTCGCCGGTGCCGCTGCCGACAGGCACCACCTTCTCCGACATTGCCGAACGTCTCA
>CAZZGM010000134.1:0-8001 GCA_964653955.1 uncultured Bifidobacteriaceae bacterium
GGATCGGGCTTCGGCTGATTACCGAGTGCCGGCAGGACGACAATGGCGAGGTCGAGCGTGCGCCCCTGCTGGCCGTGACGATCCTCGAAAACACGAAGCGTCCCGCAGTACGCGTCGACGGGACCTTCGTCGATCGTGCAGGGTGTCAGCCGGTCGATGGCCAGTGAGGCAGGCGCCAGGCGGCAGGACGACAGGGCTGCCATCACCAGCGCCCATCCGGCTGCGGCCATCCACCTGCGCCTGATGTTCGCGCGACGCATCCTGTCCAGCACGCCCCGATTCTATCCCGGTGGTGCATCCGCGCCGGTCATGCGAAGCCGCCGCGAACTCTTCCGTCCCGGCGTCAGAAGCGCAGCAGACGCGTGACCTTGGCGACAAACGCCCGGTTGCGCAGGCCGATGCTGTTGGGGCGCGTGTCCCGTTCGTCGGTCCAGACCAGGAAGAACTCGCTGCCCGGAATGTACTCCCACCGGAACCGCAGGTTGCTGCTGAACGTGTTGTCGGCCGAGCCGTACTGGATGAGCGCGCTCATGAACATGCGCGGCGAAAACGCGTAGTCGGAACGGGCGCGGTAGAGCTGTGTCGTGAACGAACCGTGAGGCAGCTCGATGCGGTTCAGCGAAACACTCGGCTCCAGAGAAAACTGCTTCAGGATGGCGTATCGCGCGCCACTCAACGTGACCGATCGGAGCGTCCCGTCGTAGAAAGCGCCCGTCTGCATCGCAATGGTGCCGGTAAAACGCCGCTGCTGACCGAGTGTGTAGGACACCGAGGTGTCATTGAAGTTGTAGCCACCGGCCGGAATGGTCACACCGCCGCCGACAGCAAACGGCACGAACAGCGCCTCGTAGTTGTCGGTGACCGACACGGAAAACTGGTCGCTCGACTCGAACTCGGTATTGAAGCGCCCCGTCTGCGTCCGCGTCTCGACCGATCCGTTGCCGTTCATGAAGTAGTCGATGGTGGCTTCCATCGTGAACTTGCGCACGGCCTTGATGTTGCGGGGCCGCGGGCTGAACCTGAGGTTGAGCGAGCTCTTCTCGAAGTTCGCGCGGCGCAGGAACCCGATTTCCGGATTGAAGGCCGCTCCCACTTTCAGGTGTTCGACACGCACACCGTAACGATCGGGTACCCACTCGAAGCGGCCCTGGTAGCTTTCGCTGTCGCCCTCCAGTCCTTCGGTTTCCGTGCGCGCGTAGTAAGCGCCTCCGGCAACGTTCTGAAAGAAGGCAAACGCGGCATCGACACCGTATGCCTGATTGCGGCCGGGCAAGGCCGCCGTGGCACCCGCGGACCGGTTGGTATAGATCGCGCCGATGGTGCTGCGGCGCAGGACGTCGCGCTTCACGCGCAGCACGGTGAAATTGGTCGAATCGGTGACGGACGTGGCTTCGTCACCGGCCTGGATGTTCACGGCGCCAATGCCCCACCGGCCCGCTTTGCCCGTCAGACGCCCGCCCACGTCGATGGGGATGACGCGGCCGCGGTTGAGACCAATCCGCCGGCTATAGAACAGCGTCGGCGTATCGGAGCCCGTCTGGCTGAAGCCGCCGCCGGCACCGCCGCGGCCGAAATCGAAGTTGCCACGCCCTTCGAGAAAGAAGTCGCGCTTCTCGGGAAGGAACAGGCTGAACCGCGTGAGGTTGACCTGCTGCTCATCGACCTCCACCTGCGCGAAGTCGGTGTTCACGGTCAGGTCGGCGGTCAGATTCGCCGTCACGCCGTACTTGAAGTCACCCCCGAATGCCGCCTCGGCGTCACCGCGCACCGAGGGCACGCGCACGTTGTCGGTGGTCAGCCGGCTCAGCGCATAGGGCTTCAGTTCCATGTTGCGGGAGGCCGGCGGCAGGTCGAGGCCGACCAGCGTGCCGTAGGACGACACACGATTGAGCGCCTGTGGTCCGGCCAGATTCTGAGGGACGGGACTCAGATAGCCCCACTCGTTTCTCCGGCGGATGGCGCGCCGCATCTGGAAGCCCCAGATCATGTCGGTACCCGACGTATAACGAAGCGACCGGAAGGGAATGGCAATCTCCAGGGTCCAGCCGCCGTCGAACCGGCTCGTCCGCGGAATCCACACCGGGTTCCAATCGGTGTTGGACGCGCCTTCGTCGACGACCGAGTAGTCGGAGAACCCGCCCAGCGGGTTCGCGTAGAACATGAACGCGCTGCGCCGGTCGTAGAACGTATCGAGTCCGACCCCGATGTGGTCGTTGTTCCGCAACTGGTTGGTGTCGCGGCGCAGTTCGTTGGCCACCCACTGCTCGGGCGGTGCCGAGTCGTGCACGCGCGCCGAGATATAAAGATTCTTCTCGTCGAAGCTGACCCAGACGTCCGTACGCTCCGTCGCGAGTTCTCCCAGGTCGGGAACCACCTGGATGAAATCACCGAACGGCTCGTTCTCCTCGTAGAACCGCTCCTCGAGGCGGCCGTCCAGCACGAACGGCTGTGTCAGCTTGATCGCGCGGATGGTGGGACGCCGCAGGGCGTCGCGCGTGATACTGACGGGGGCCACCGGGGCCGGTGAGCCGTCGATGACCCGCGTCAGCGATGCAGGTGGCGCGCCGCCGGAAGACGAGGCGCCTGGTGTGGCAGGTTCCTGACCGGCGGCAACCGTCGTCCAGGCCGACAACAGGAGGGCGACAGCGCCGCCAGTGGTCCGCACGACCTAGCGGCCGGCAGCCTTGCGACCAACCGTAATCATCTCGTCGCCGGCCGGCCCCTGTCCCAGGAGGCCAAGGAATCCTTCGGTGACGCGCTGCTGCACGTCCTGCGGATTGGCCGTCAGCATGTTCGGGAGTTTCGCGCGCTTGCTCTCGGCCAGCACCTTCTGCGTGCCCGCTTCGCCACCGGCCCGATCGCCGCCCAGCGCCTGCGTGAGGCTGCCAATGCCGCAGGCCAGCACGCTGAACCCATCGAGATCCGCAATCTGGCCCGCCGCGGCCACGGCGCCGGGATCCTCGAGCATCAGCATGGCAATGGTGGTCCCGTTCGTATTCGACGGCGTCCACACATTGGCACCCGCTTCCGTGAAGAAGCCAATCGCGGTCTTCGCTTCGTCCACCGAGCGGATGTGCGGCAGCGTCACGCCATCGGCACCCGCGGCCAACACTTCCTTCACACGGGCCCGCGTCGTCTCCACGCCATCACGTTCGATGGTCGGGATACGCACCAGCAAGGTCTTGCGCGGTCCGTTGCCTGCCCCGGAACGCAGGCCTTCGGCAATGGCCTTGACCGCTTCGACGTCGTAGCTGCCTTCGAGATTCAGGAACACGAAGTCGTAGAGCGCGCTGGCTGCCAGCTTCGCGCCACCTTCCTTCGTGTAAATGCCCTTCGGTGGCGGCTGCCCCCGTTGGAACCGCTCGGGATTTTCATTGGGAACGAACACTCCGAAGGCCGGCTTGCCAGCCGTCCAGAGGTCCAGCACCGCATGGCGCTGCTGCGCCGCGGCCGTGCCCGCCATTGTCACCAGGAGTGCCAGCGCCAGCGCTCCGTTCCGACACATGTTGTTCAGTCCCATTCCGGCAGGGCCTCCGCCCCCAGCTTTCGCTCCGCCACATCCGGCGTGGCACACACACCGCACCACTCGCCGGACACGACACGAGAGGCTCCGGCACCTCGGCCGGCAGCCTCTCGAATAATACGGCAACGGGGGGCCGTGTATAACACGGTCCCCCGTTTCAGATCACGATGGAATGTCGTGCGGGCGTGTGCGCGTCAGCACGACACGCACTTGTGGTTGTTCTTGGCGCCGAGGCTTTCGAGCAGCTTGAGCGCTTCGGGGAACGGCTGCGTGCGCTGCACGGGGCCATTGGCCATGTCGGCCGTGGTCTGCCCCTCGCGGTTCACGCGCATGACATCCGCCCCCTTCGACACGAGGTACTGAATCATTTCGACGTCGCCACGAGCCGCCGCGTGGTGCAGGGCCGTATTGCCTTCGTGGTCGACGGCGTTCACGTCGGCGCCAATCTCTTCGACGAGATACTTGACGGCGGCCAGCAGACCGGACGGAGCGTAGCGGTGCGAGTTGGCGGCAAAACCTTCGGCGTACCCCACACCAGACGCGGCCTGAAGAGGCGTGACGGCGGGTCCGCCCGTCGGCACCGGCGGAATACCCGAGACGTCGGCAATGGTGAACCGATCGCCGTCACCCGTGCGCGGCCGGCCGGCCGGCTTGATGGTGGGGATGCTCGGGTCCGCGCCGGCGGCCACGAGCAGCTTCATGGCTTCGACGTCACCGCCATACGCGGCGCGCCAGAACGGGGTGGCGCCAATTTCGTCCACACCTGCCAGGTCGAAGTTGTAGCCCGAGTACCACACCTTGCGCTTGAGGCGCGGGTTCGGCTCCGCCCCTTTCGCGAGCAGTTCCGTCATGAAGTCCAGATAGGTGAGTTCCTGCTGCAGGTAGGCGCGCGGCTGCGGGTAGAGCGCCTTGGGCGCCCACTGCACGTTCAGCGTGGCATACAGCGGTGTCACGCCATTTTCGCTGGCGGCGTTCGGGTCGGCGCCGTGATCCAGCAGGTACTTGGCAATGTCGAAGTGGCCGTTGATGACAGCCACCAGCATCGGCGTCGACTGGTCGCCGGGGTTCAACTGGTTGACGTCCGCACCGGCCTCGACGAGCACCTTCACGACCTCAGCGAAGCCCTGGCGCGCGGCAAACTGCAGCGGCGTGAACCCGCCGGAGGTGCCCACGAGTTCGTTGTACCGGAACTGCCGCGTGAGGCCTGCCACGTCGGGCGGGCGTTCACCGCCGGGGCCCGGAGGCGGTGCTGCCTGTCCACGACGAGCCAAAAACTCCTCTTCGCGGCTCGACAGTCTGGTGAAATCCACCACCTTGGACGTCGCGGTCTTGTCGGCACCGCGGTCGAGCAGGAGCTTCACCACATCGGCGCGATTGTTGGCCGCCGCAAACATCAGCGGCGTCTGCTCCATCGCCGTCTCCTTGGCATTCACCTCGGAGCCACCTTCGATGAGCATCGTCACCGTGCGGGTGTCCCCGGACTGCGCCGCGAACATCAGCGGCGTGGTGCCCGTCGCCGACGTGGCCGCCACGTCCGCGCCACCGGCAATCAGCGCAGCGGTGGCCGACGCGTGACCGGCCTGCGCCGCCATCATGAGCGGCGTGTAGGCGCCCAGACGCGTCGAGGCACGCACGTTGGCGCCCGCATACAGCAGCATCTGCAGCAGGTCGGCGTCGCCGCGGCGCGCTGCCCAGTGCAGCGCCGTCATGCCGTCGCCCTGGGCGGCGTTGACGTCGGCGCCCTGCTTCAGCAGGCCCCGCAGCGCTTCGATGTCGCCCTGCCGTGCGGCGTCGACGACCGAAGGTGCCTGCGACGCCGCCAGCACTCCAGCCACGCTCACCGCCAGACCGAGCGCCAGCACCGATACGAATCGAGATACCGATCTGCTCACCATACGCGTGCGCTCCACTTCACCGTTATGTACGGGGACGGGCGACGGGCACCCACGCACTCATGCGCCGCCCAATCGCCCGTTTCCGTACTTCCACTTGCTATCCGCGCCGCCAGCGGCCGGCCTGTGCCGTCCACCGGCGGTGCGTCCTCGAACCAGACTCTCCGCTTACGCGACCGTCGTTTCGGGCGCGTCGTTGAGGTTCATGGCGGCGGTGCTGTCGCCCAGGCTCGTCACGTCGTCGAGGCCGAGCATGTGGACCATCGACAGCATCGCGTTGGCCATCGGCGTACCGTCGGCGGCCTTGATGTGCAGGTTGCCCTTCAGTGCGCCACCGGCGTGACCGGCCACGAACAGCGGGCAGCGCTTGTGGTTGTGCACGTTCGAGTTGCCCATCGGCGACCCGTAAATGATCATCGTGTTGTCGAGCAGGTTCCGATCGCCGTCCGGCGTGTTCTTCAGCTTGTCGAAGAAGTACGGCAGCAGGCTGATGTGGTACTTGTTGATTTTCTCGAACTCGGCAATCCGATCTTCGCGATCCTGATGGTGCGAGGCCGGGTGGAAGCCGGTCTTGCAGCCGCTGTCCGGGTAGACACGGCTCGAGCCGTCACGTCCCATCTTGAACGAGAACACGCGGGTGATGTCGGACGCGAAGGCCACCGCCTGCAGGTCGAACATCAGCTTGACGTGTTCCTCGAACGAGTCGGGCACGCCCATCGGCGCCATCGGCAGTTCACGCGGTTCGCCGCTGGCATTGCTGGCCTCGACGCGCTGAATACGCCGTTCGATTTCGCGCACGTCATCCAGGTAGTCGCTGAGACGAGCCCGGTCGACCGGACCGAGGTTCGACTTGAGCTGCGCCACCTCGTTGGTAATCCAGTCGAGGATGCTCTTGTCGGCGCGGCGGCGGGCCGCACGCTCTTCCGGCGTGGCGCCGACGCCAAACAGCATGTCGAACGCCGCGCGCGGGTCGCGCACCATCGGCAGCGGCTGCGTGGGCGACGCCCAGCTCACCGTGTCGGTGTAGACGCAGGCATAACCGTAGGCGCAGCCACCGGCCTGATCGACGTTCTCGATGCACAGCTGCATCGACGGAATCGGCGTGTCCTGACCGAACCGCTGGGCGTACATCTGGTCCATCGACGTGCCGACGTAGACGTCGGAGCCCTGCGTCTGCTTCGGATGCGCCTGCGTCAGGAACACCGCGCTCGACCGGAAGTGGTCACCGCCGATTTCTGGCGGGGTGAACGCTTCGGCGTTGCGGACATCGGTGTTGCTGATGATCGTCAGGTAGTCACGGTACGGCTCGAGCGGCGCCAGGCTGCTCGGGCTCAGGTCGAACGCCGCCCCGGTCTTTTCGGGCGACCACAGATGCTTCTGGGCCCCGATGACCGTGGCACCGGCCGAGCCGTGCACCATCTCGATGGCGGCGAGCCGCACCTTGCCGGCGGCGGTCTTCGCCAGCGCCGTGCCGGCTGGCACCATCGCCTCGAGGAACGGCAGCGCCATGGTCACGCCCATGCCGCGCAACACCGTGCGGCGGGAGATGTGCTTCTGCGAGATATACATCGTTCGGCTCCTCGTATCGGTTCGCTCGTCCTGCTACTGCGTCCGTAACCTTACGCTTCTATTCTTCTATCGGCCTTTCGGCCATTTCGTCCTGCCTGCGCGCTACTGCACGTCCGTCGGCACCGCGCCGGCGTCGATCCGCCCCATCTGGAATCCGGGGCTCTTCACCACACCAATGATGAACTCGGACATCCGGTAGTCGCTCTTTTCCGCGTCGCGCACGATGCGGCGGATGGCCGGCATGTCGAAGTGTTCCACCCGGCGGCCGAGGCCGTAAGTGGCCAGGCTCTCGGTAAAGCTCAGCAGGAACACATCCTTGTGCCGGATGATAGCGTCGCGCAGTCCCTTCGGACCAGCCATCTTCGATCCGTCATAGAGGTCGCCCGTCGAGTCGATGCCCGAGTCGCCGTCGCGAATGCGCCAGGCGCCGGTCACGTCGAAGTTTTCGAGCGCCAGCCCCAGTGGGTCGATCACGCGGTGGCAGGAGTTGCAGGCCGGGTTCTTCCGGTGCTCTTCCATACGCTCGCGCACCGACAGAACACGCCCGCCTTCAGCCGCCCCCACGGACTCTTCCAGGGACGGAACGTTGGGCGGCGGCGCCGGCGGTGGCGACCCCAGCAGCACTTCCATGACCCACTTGCCGCGCTGCACCGGCGAGGTGCGGTCGGCCACCGAGGTCAGCGTGAGGATGCTGCCCTGCCCCAGCAGGCCGCGGCGGTTCGGATCCGCCAATGTGACGCGCCGGAATTCGGGCCCGGTCACATTCGGCACGCCGTAGTGTTTGGCCACCCGCTCGTTCACGTAGGTGTAATCAGCCGTCAGCAGTTCCAGCACCGGCCGGTCATCGCGAACGATGGCGTTGAAGAACAACTCCGTTTCGCGCTTCATGGCTTCCGCCAGCGTGCGGTCGTACTGCGGATACTGCAGATAGTCCGGAATGAGATTCAGCAGGTCGGGCAGACGCAGCCACTGCGTGGCAAACCGCGTCCCCAGTGCCTCGGCCCGCGGATCCGCCAG
>CAZZGM010000135.1:0-7955 GCA_964653955.1 uncultured Bifidobacteriaceae bacterium
GTAGTCGGTGCCCTGGGCCAGTTCCACGATGGCGTCGCCGGGGTGTCCCTGGGTGACGCGGACGATGCGGAAGCGGGGGTCGGTAATGTTGGTGGTACCGCTCGGCAGGACCGATTCGTAGAGCTTCTTGAGGTCCGCTTCGAACTCCCGGGTGTCTCCGTCGGAAACGCCCAGGATGGTGAGACGGGCGCCGCAGATGCTGGCGAGGCCCGCAGCGTGTTGCAGGATACGGCGTGACAGGTGCGATCGATCGATCGCGCAGAGCACGGACGAAAAAACGGGCATGCGCCATTCTATGCTCGGCTTTGCTGGAAGCCGGACACTCAAGTCGGTTCATGCATGCCAACAGATGAGTTGGCAGGGAGGCACCATGGTGACGCGACGTGAAATGGTGGGCGCTGGTGCGCTGGGCGCACTGGTCACGACCACTGGCATGTTGACTGGTCCGGCGGCCGCGGCGCCGGCCGAACCGGCCGTGACGCGTGCCGCCGGGGATCACACGGCCGCGACCGGGCAGTCCGCCGAGGTGCTGACCGCGCAGAGCCTGCGCGAGATCCGCGGCGAGCTGACACAGCTTCGACAGTTGATTGACAATGCCCTGGTGGGGCCGGCGTTGTCGTCGGGGCCTGTCGGCGAGGTCCGGCGGCAGTTCCTGGTGTTTCTCCGATCCAATCAGAAATATCCGGACTTCTGCGAGGTGGGCCCCGGTGTCTTCACCGATCTCTACGACTGGCACGTGCGGCATCGCCAGCCGCTCGAAGTGGGACGTCCCGACGGCCGGATGGCGCTCAGGTTCATGTTCACCTGGATGATCCTGCGGCCCGAACAGGAGCCGGCGTTCATCGGGATCCCGTTCGATCGCGGATAGACTGCGTGCATGTTGCCGGCACCGCTGCAGCGGCTCATCGACGAGGTCGACGCCACCGAACGTGACGCGCGCGAGGTGCTGGCCGGTCTCGATCACGCACGGGCCAACTGGCAGCCCGACGAGGGCCGGGTCTGGAGCGTGGCGCAGTGCGTGGATCATCTGGCGCGGATCAACGTGTTCTACACGCGGGCCGTGCTGCCGGCGGCGCGCGACGCGGCCGCGCGCGGGGCGGGCGCGTTCACCTCGATTGCGCCAACGTGGCTGGGGCGACGGTTTACGGCATCGCTCGAGCCACCCGTGACGCGGCGGTTCAGGACGCCGTCACCGGAGATCGTGCCCGCCTCCACGGTGGATCCGGATGACGTGCTGCGCGCGTTCGAGGCCAGCCACGCCGGCTATCACGAGCTGGTCGGCCTCTGCGCACGATTCGATCCCAACCGCCTGCGTGTGCCCAACCCGTTCTTCCGCCTCGTGCCGATGCGGATGTCCACCATCCTGCTCGTCATTCCCGCGCACGACCGCCGCCACGTCTGGCAGGCGCGCAACGTGCGTGCACTCGTCGACGCCCGCACCTGACGCCGCACGGGGATTGTGGGACGATGGCGGCATGCTGATGGCGTGTTCGCATCTGGTGCTGGCGTCGAAGGACGTTCCGGGAATCACGAAGTTTTTTGGCGACGTCTTTGGCGTCACGCCGTACTTCGCCAACGATATGTTCGCGGAGTTCGTGTTGCCGTCCGCATTCAGGATTGCCTTCTTCAAGCCGGTCGGGCCTACCGCAAAGACCTTCAGCACGTCGGCGGAGCGCCTGGGGAGCGCCATCGGCATTACCGTGGGTGACGTGAACGCGGCGTACGCGGCCGTTGAAGCGCTGGAGCCCGGCGTGTGTACGGTGAGCGGGCCACCCAAGGATCATCCGTGGGGCGAGCGCAGTTTTTTGCTGACGGATCCCGATGGCAACCGCTGGGAGGTGACGCAGTCGCCGACGCCGACCGGCATGCTCGCCAACAAGTAGCCGCACTCGCGGCGTGCGGGGGAACTCGCGTCCCGTGGGTCCGGCGGGCACGCGAGCATGGGCCGTGCACAGGCGATGCTGGCGATACGCGGCACGGATACGGTACACTTCACCTTTTCCGCCCGTTCCCTGTCAGCCACCCGCGACCCGATGGCGGCTCGGCATGCCGAGTCGTAGGACGCCCGGGGCAGTCGTTCTGCCGCCACGGCCTCCCGGTTCGTCCCTCCTTGTGCGGCGTGAGGGCCAACGATGTCCCGACCGACTGTTCATTCCAAGACCGGGGCTCCCGTCTCTGCATTTATCGATCGGCACTTCCGGCATTTCAATGCCGCGGCGCTGGTCGACGCGGCCCGCGCATATCGCGCCCATCTCGATGCAGGGGGGGGCATGCTGGTGACGCTGGCCGGCGCCATGAGCACGGCCGAGCTGGGCCTCTCGCTGGCCGAGATGATTCGTGCTGGCGCCGTGGACGCCATTTCCTGCACGGGCGCCAATCTGGAAGAGGACGTCTTCAATCTGGTGGCGCACGATCACTACGTCAGGGTGCCGCATTACCGCGAGCTGACGCCGGCCGACGAGCAGGCACTGCTCGATCGCCACCTGAATCGTGTGACCGACACGTGTATTCCCGAAGGGGAAGCGATGCGGCGCATCGAGGCCGAAATTGCCGACGAGTGGGCGCTGGCCGCCGCGGAAGGACGCCGGCATTTTCCCTACGAATATTTCTATCGCGTGCTGCGGCGTCCGGGTCTGGTGGCTTCGTTCCAGGTGCCGGTCGCTGACAGCTGGCTGTACGCCGCGATGGAGCGCAACCTGCCGATCTTCGTCCCTGGATGGGAAGACTCCACCATCGGCAACATGTTCGCGGCACGCTGTATCAATGGCGGCGTCAAGGACCCACACATCGTCCGCAGCGGAATCGAGACGATGATGGCGTTGTCGGAGTGGTACCAGGAGGCGAGTGCGAAGCGGCCGATCGGGTTTTTCCAGATTGGCGGCGGCATTGCCGGTGACTTTCCGATTTGTGTGGTCCCGATGCTGCGCCAGGATCTCGAGCGTGAGGTGCCGCTCTGGTCGTACTTCTGCCAGATCAGCGATTCGACCACCAGCTACGGTTCGTACTCCGGTGCTGAACCGAACGAGAAGATCACGTGGGAGAAGCTCGACGTCGACACGCCGAAGTTCATCATCGAATCGGACGCCACCATTGTCGCGCCGCTGATGTTTGCTCACATCCTCGGGTGGTAACCCCGGGGGCGTGACCGTCCGGGCGTCAGCCGCGGTTCATCCACGTGCCCAGACGCTTCAGTCCCTCTTCCAGGCGTGCCGTGTCGTTGACGAGTGGGCCGAACGAAATACGCACGCCATTGGCAATGGCCGGCCCGAAGCCGCGGCCCGGGACCACCAGTACGCCGGTGGCCTTCAAGGCTTCGGGTACGAATGCCTCGGCGTCGCGGCCGACGTCCATTACCGTGTAGAGTCCGCCGGCGGGCGTGAGGCGGCGCCGGCCGATGTGGCGGTCGATGGCGTCGAGCGTGACGGCTGCCGCGGCTCGGTAGCGCGTATTGGCATCGTCCACATAGCGGCGCAGCCCGCCGCTGGGAATGGCGCGCTGCAGGTAGCGGGCCATGGTCATCTGCTCAAGTGTGTCCGGGCAGAGGATGCTGCACTGCTGGACGCGTTCGATGCCGTCGATGACGGACGGCGCGGCTTCGAGCCAGCCGAGCCGGCGTCCCAGCCCGCGCGCCCACTTCGAGTTGGAGTGGATGCCAATCACGTTCGGGTGATCGGCAGGCGACCACGCGTAGTAGTGCGGATAGGGCGAGAAGTACTGGCACTTGTAGGCGAAGTCGATGGCCAGCCAGGCACCGGCGTCGGCCGTACGCGCCAGCATGACCTCGGCCAGTGCCTGCGGTACCACCTGACTCGTGGGGTTGTCCGGCGCGCCGAAGAGCACGAGCTTCGGCCGATGCGCATCGAACAGCCGCGTGAACTCGCGCGCCACACCCTGTGGGTCGCTCTCCGGCAGATAACTCCACGTCTCGGGATCGACAACGCGCAGGCGGACAATCTCCACGCCAGGCGCGGCAAACGCCAGCTGCCCTTCGTAGTTGGCGTAGGTCGGGTCGAGCAGCATCACCGTGTCGCCCGGGTCGAGCAGCGTGCGGAACAGGTCGTGCGTGAGCTGCGTGCTGCCCATGCCAATGGCAATGTGCTCGGGGCCGAGCCGCGGCATCCCGAAGAGCGCCGCCTCGAACCGCGCAATCTGCTCGCGGCATTCCATCTCGCCGAGCGTGGCCGTGTAGCCGCCGCTCCGGTGGAACAGCGCCGGGTCGCTGGCAATCTCGACGTACGCTTCCCGGAACTCCTCCGGCGCCTCGTGGTTCACCCACCCCCCGCCAAACGAAATCACATCGTCCGGATTGAGCCCCATGGCGACGATGTTCTGGCGCTCGGCCATTTTCATGATCTGGCGAATGGGCGAGGGTGAGGACATCTGGGCGCGGACGAGTGCGGACAGCGGCGGAGCGGTCGTGGACGGCATGCGGGAATGATAGCGGATGAACCCTTGAACCCGCGTCGCCGTCAAACGTCCGCATGGAGGCCTCCCGATGACGCACCTTCGTTTTGCGCTGCGGATGCTCGGCCGGCAGCCGGGGTTTGCGTTGACGGTGGTGGCGACGCTGGCGCTGGCTATCGGGGCCAATGCGGCGGTGTTTTCGGTGGTGGACGCGGTGCTGCTGCGGCCGCTGCCGTATCCGAATGCCGAACGGCTCGGGATGCTGAGCAGCGTGGTGCTGCGGGGCGGCGTGCCGGGTGACGAAGGGTACAGCCACACCGGTGCCGTGTTCGAGGCGGTGCGAGACGAGGTGCCCGGCGTAGATGTGGCGGCGGTGTCCGGGCTTTCGGCGCAGGTGAGCTTGGTGGCGGGCGCGGCGGCCGTCTCGGTGCGCCCCCAGCGGGTGAGCGCCGGTTACTTCGAGGTGCTTGGCGTGCCGCCGGCCTATGGGCGAGGGTTCACGCAGGAGGAGGACAGCCGCGGCGGACCACCGGCCGTGGTGTTGAGCGACAGGTTGTGGCGGAATGTCCTTGGCGGCGACCCCGCCATTGTCGGACAGACCATTCGCCTGAAGGGCGAGCCCCACGTGGTGGCGGGCATCATGCCCGCAGGTTTCCGCACCAATGTCGACGCGGACGTGTGGACGCCGCTCCGGCCGTCGCGTGTGGGCGAGGGCGAAGGCACCAACTACGGGGTGCTGCTGCGTTTGAAGGATGGCGTGACCTGGCCCGAAGCGCGGGCCAGCGTGGCGGCCGCAGCCGCGCCGGCCATCAGCCT
Organism: uncultured Bifidobacteriaceae bacterium; assembly: GCA_964653955.1. GTDB lineage: Bacteria > Acidobacteriota > Vicinamibacteria > Vicinamibacterales > UBA2999 > VFZN01. The sequence goes on from CAZZGM010000135.1 coordinate 5,221, forward strand.
GCCGCCCGGACGTTCGGATCTGTCCATCACGCACGGCATCACGCCATTGCAGGAGGGGCTGGCCAGCGTCGCGCGCCGGCCGCTGCTGCTCCTGTGGGGCGCCGTGGCGCTGGTGCTGCTGGTGGCCTGCACCAACCTCGCGGGTTTGCTGCTGGCGCGGGCTGGCTCTCGCACGCGCGAGATTGGCACGCGTCTGGCCGTGGGCGCGCCACGAGCCGTGGTGGTGCGGCAATTGCTCGTCGAGAGCCTGCTGCTGGCGGTCGTGGGTGGTGTGCTGGGACTCGGCGTCGGCGCGCTGGCGTTGCAGGCCATGGGACCTGCGCTCGCTGACGTGTTGCCGGCGTGGCGCGAAGTAACGCTCGATGCGCGCGTCGTGGCCATGACGATGGGCGTGAGCGTGGCGACGGCTGTGTTGTTCGGGCTGGTGCCGGCGCTGCAGACCACGCGCCTGGACGTGCAGGCGGCGCTGGGCGACGGCGGCACGCGCAGCGTGGCGGGTGGCGCCAGCGGGTGGCCGCGCCGGTTGCTGGTGGTCGGGCAGGTGGCACTTGGCGCGGTGCTGCTCGTGGGCGCGGGCCTGCTGCTGCGGAGTTTCCTCCATCTCCAGTCGCGCCCGCCCGGGTTCGACTCGTCTGGCCTCGTCACGGCGTCGGCCTCGCTCGAAGACGCCAGGTATGCTGACCACGCTGCCGTGCAGCGATTGTTCGACGAGAGCGTCGAGCGGCTGTCGCAATTGCCAGGGGTGCGGCAGGTGGCGGTGTCGCTGGGGCTGCCCTACGAACGCATCCTGAACATGGGCGCGGAAATCGTGGGCGACGCGGTCGTCGACGGCTTCCAGTTGTCGACGGCCACGTATGTCACTCCCGGTTACTTTGAAACGTTGGGACTGCCCGTGCGGGGCGGGCGGACGTTCAACCGCTTCGACACGGCGACGTCCGCGCCCGTGGTGGTGGTGAACGAGACGTTCGTCCGCCGCTATTTCGACGGCCGCGAGCCCGTGGGGCGCCACGTCCGGATTGCCGGCGCCGAACGCGAGATTGTCGGCGTGAGTGCCGACGTCCCGCAGGAAGCCGGCTTCATGGAGTTTGCGCCGCTCGACGCGCTGCCCGGCATCTACATTCCGTTCGCGCAGTTTCCCGGCGGCGGCCTGCGGACGTTCCACGCGTGGTTTTCTCCGGCGTGGCTCGTCAGGACCAGCGCCGCTGGTGCTGCCAGCGAAACACAACTGCGCGCCGCCATGCGCGAGGTCGACCCGGAACTGCCGCTGTCGGCCGTGCGGACCATCGACACGCTGCGCCGCGGCGCGCTCTCGCAGCAGCGGCTGCTCACCACGCTCGTTGGTGTGCTGGGCTTCGTGGCCCTGCTGCTGGCCGCACTCGGCATCCACGGCATCATTGCCAGCGGCGTGGCCGAACGGCGCCGCGAACTGGGCATCCGCCTCGCGCTGGGAGCCAGCGTCGGCCAGGCCGTGCGCCGCGCCAGTCTCCCGGGCATCGTGCTTGCCGCCATCGGCTTGGTGCTGGGCACGGTTGCGGCATGGGCCGGTACGGGTACGTTGCGCGGCCTCATCTGGGGGGTACCCGAGCACGACCCGGTCACCTACGCCGCGGTTGGCGCCGTGCTGCTGCTGGTGGCCGCGGTGGCGAGCCTCGTGCCGGCGCTGGACGTACGGCGTCTCGACCCGGCGCGTCTGCTCAGGGAGTAAGCTGGCACGCTTGCTCCGGGAGTAAGCTGAACGCAGCGGGACGTAATCTCGTCTTTTTGCCTTTTGCCTTTTGCCTTCTGCCTTCTGCCTTTCTGTCCTTCGCCTTGCCCCCCGTCACCCCTGCCATCCGTGTGCTGCGCCAGCAGCAGGTGCCGTTCACCGAACACGCCTACCGCTATGAACCACGCGGGGGCACGCGCGTTTCGTCACGTGAGCTCGGTGTCGACGAATACCAGGTCATCAAGACGCTGGTGATGCAGGACGAAAATCGGCAGCCGCTCATCGTTCTGATGCACGGCAACCGCGAGGTGTCCACCCGGAACCTGGCGCGACAGATTGGAGCGAAGAGTGTGACGCCGTGCGAGCCGGCGGTGGCGGAGCGCCACACGGGATATCAGGTGGGCGGCACGTCGCCGTTTGGCACACGGAAGACGCTGCGTGTGTATGTGGAACGCAGCATCCTCGACCTCGAGCGGGTGTACATCAACGGCGGCCGCCGCGGGCTGCTGGTGTCGCTCAGCCCGCAGGACCTCGTGCGTGTGCTGTCGCCCGTGCCTGTCGACGTCGCCCAGGCGGCTGGTTGATCAGGCGCCTGCGCGCGCGGACACCTTCGCCCAGGTGTCCTTGAGCGAGACCGTGCGATTGAACACCGGCTGGCCGGGTGCCGTGTCGGGGTCGGCGCAGAAGTAGCCGAGCCGCTCGAACTGGTAGCGCGCGCCGGGCACGGCGTCGCCGAGCATGGCTTCGAAGCGGCACTCGTCGAGTGTTTCGAGCGAGACCGGATTGAGTAGCGTCGTGATATCGACGCCTTCGCGCATTGCGGCGCTGTCCGGATCGGGCACGGTGAACAGGCGATCGTAGAGCCGTACCGTTCCGGTGACGGCGTGCGCTGCCGACACCCAGTGCAGCGTCGCCTTGACGCGGCGGCCGTCCGGTGCGTCGCCGCCGCGCGTGGCCGAGTCGTAGGTGCCGCGCAGCTCGATGATGGTGCCGTCGGCGTCCTTCACGACCTCGGTACACGTGACGAGAT
>CAZZGM010000136.1:0-3462 GCA_964653955.1 uncultured Bifidobacteriaceae bacterium
GCAGTTGAAGTGACGCGGGCGTGTGACGTTTTTGTCATGAGAGAAGCGTTGCGGAAAAGGCCGGCCGGGGCAGGATTTTGCATTCCATGAGTCTCCAGGGCAGACTTGCCGTTTTCCCTCCGCGTGCCTCCACCGGCGTGCGCCCGGCTTTTCCATGAGCGACCACGTCGAAAAAACCGTCCAGCAATACATCGACGAGACTCCCGCGTGGGCCGATGGCACGCGCGGCTGGGACGGCTACCTCGACATCGTCGATGCACCACGCGTTGTCGATCCGGAAGATGGGCGGTTGTGGACGGCCAACGCGCCCGTCGTCGATGGCGTGATGCTGGAGCAGATTGGTGACGGCGGCTACTCGGACGGCATCCGAGCGCGCATCATCCGCGATCGTCTTCGTGCACTGCCGCAGGCCACGGTGAACGACATGCTTGCCGTCCAGTTGGACGATACCGCGCTGTTTCTGGAACGCTGGCGCACGCTGGTGCTGGAAACGTTGCACCTTGAAGACGCACGCACGCCAGTCTCGGCCGCCGCCGCTCGCGACACGTTCCGCGGACTGGTGGAACGGACATGGACGGGCCGCGCCGATCCCTCGTCTGTCGCCTACCGTCTCACGCGGACATTCCGCGGCCACGTCGTGCGACTCGTGATGAGCTTCGTCACGGCACCGGCGCTGGCGCGCGACCCATCGTTTCTCTATGCGCGATCGCCCCGGAGCGAAGGTCCGGTGTGGGACCTCGTGACCGCGCGTCCCATGCACCTGCTGGATCCATCGTTTGCGTCGTGGGAGGCACTGCTGCTGGCGGCGGTCGACGCCGCCATCGAGGAACTGACCGCCGACGGCCGCGCTCTGGACAGGAAGACCTGGGGCGACGCCAACCGCGCGCAGATTGCCCACCCGCTGGCATCGGCCATTCCGCTGCTCGGACGATGGCTGACGATGCCCGCGGATGTACTGCCGGGTGATATTTTCACCCCGCGCGCGCACACGCCACGCACGGGCCCCACACAGCGCCTCGTGGTGTCGCCGGGCCGCGAAGACGAAGGCATCCTGCACATCCCCACCGGCCAGAGCGCGCACCCGCTGTCGCCACACTTCCGCGACATGCACGCAGCATGGCTGGCCGGCACACCGGTGCCGCTGTTACCAGGACTAACGGTGCACACGCTCACACTCGTCCCGAAAGCCCGCTGAAGCTCAGCGTTGTCTTTTGTTTTTTGCCTTCCGCCTTCTGCCTTCTGCCTTTTGTCTTCCGCCTTACGTGTCCCGCGCAAGCCTGTGCCGGTCCACCTTGCCAAGGTGCGTGCGCGGCAACACGTCGAGAAATCGCACCTCGCGCGGGTACTTGTAATGCTCCAGCCGGCTCTTCGCAAACGCCTGGAGCTCCGCGGCCAGCTCCGGTGACGCGGACGCGCTCACCACGAACGCCACGGGCTTCACCAGTCCGTCGGCGTTTCGTGCACCCACCACTGCCACCTCGCGCACGGCATCGTGCTGGAGCAGGCAGTTCTCCAGTTCGCCGGGCGACAACCAGCGCCCGCCCACTTTCAACATGTCATCGGCGCGACCGCCATACGTGAAGGTGCCGTCCGGGTTCTTCCTCAGCATGTCGCTCGACACGTACCACTCGCCCCTGAACGCCTGCATGGTGTCGTCCATCCGCTGCCAGTAGGCAATGGCCCGCGAATCACCTCTTACCCACAGCGCGCCCACTTCCCCATCCGCCACTTCCCTCCCCTCATCGTCGCAAAGCTTCACTTCGAAGCCCGGGACCACGCGCCCCAGCGTTCCCGGAACGACATCGCCGGGACGATTCGAGAGGAAGATGTGCCACATCTCCGCGGTCCCGAGACCATCCAGCAGGTCCACGCCAAACGCGCGATTCCATCGCTCGTGCAGTTCCACCGGCAGCGCCTCGCCGGCGGACGTCGCCAGCCGCAGACTCGACAGATCCACAGACGCCACATCCGGATGCGCCAGCATCTGCTGCACCATCGTCGGCACGTTCACCAGCACCGTCGGGCGATGCGCGCGAATCTGTGCAAACAACGTCTCGGGCGTACACCGCTCCGGAAACAGGACGATGGAGGCGCCGACGGAGAAGGGGAAGAACAGATTGGAACCGGTGGCGTAGCCGAAGAAGAGTTTCGGCACGGCCATGGTGATGTCGTCTTCGTGCATGGCCAGCACACCCTGTCCGTAGAGGCGCGTGGTGTTCACATAGGAGCGATGCGTCTGCACCACGGCTTTCGGCCGGCCGGTCGTTCCGCCGCTGAACAGCCACATGGCCGCATCGTCTCGATGCGCGGGGAATGTTGGGTACTCTGGAGCCGCTGCCGCGAGTTCCTGCTCGGTGTCCGGCGCGTCGATCGCGATCAGTGTGGGCGTGACCGGCAGACCGGCCGTGGCGTCGGCAAACGCCTGGAGGCGCGCGCTGGTGACCAACGCCGCCCGCGCGCGGGTGTATTCGAAGAAGTAGCGGATTTGATCCGCGGGCAGGTCGGGGTTGACCATCACCACCACCGCACCGAGACGCATGATGCCGAACAGTGCGCCTGCATAGGCGGGCGTGTCGGGCAATGCCACCACCACGCGTTCCTCCGGACGGACGCCGCGCGCGGCCAGCAGATGGGCGAACCGGCACGACAAAGCGGCCACATCACTGTAGGTGAGCGTGCCCGTGCTGGTGCGAATGGCGACGCGATGGCCGCGGCCTTCGTTCAGACGCTGGTCGAGCAGGAAATCGGTCAGGTTGAGCTGGTCGGACATTCACAACATCCTTTGCCGGCAGATTGTAGTGGCCTTGATACGTTCCAGTAGACGGCAGTTCGGGCGTGGTGCGCCGCAAAGGTGCGGGTAAGCTAGGGCGTTGACATGGCCGTGCACGAAGCCGCATCGATGACGTGGACCGACGTACGTGCGCTCGACCCCGCGCGCACGGTTGCCGTGCTCCCCACCGGCGCCGTCGAAGCCCATGGCCCTCACCTGCCGCTCGGCACGGACATCATCATTGCCGAAGCCATGGCCAGGGAGGGTGCGCAACGGCTGGCGGACCGTGGACTCGAGGTGCTGCTGCTGCCGGCCATGCCGTATGCGCCGGCGCCGTTCGCGCGGGCGTTTCCCGGCACGATGGACGCACCGGCAGCAATCGTGACGCAACTGGTGACGAGCCTGGCCCAGAGTCTCGGCGCGCACGGCATCCGAACGCTGGTCATTGCCAATGCACATCACGACCCGGCCCAGGTGCAGGCGCTGCGTGCCGCCGTTGGCGCGAGCGACGATTCATCGGCCGCCCGTGTGATCTTTCCGGACGTGACGCGCCGCCGCCTCGCCGCGCGACTCGGCGACGAGTTCGTCAGCGGCGCCTGCCATGCCGGACGATACGAAGGCGCCATTGTCCTGGCCGAACGGCCCGGACAGGTGCGGCAGGAGGTGATGTCGCGTCTGCCCGCCAACCCGCG
>CAZZGM010000136.1:3472-7901 GCA_964653955.1 uncultured Bifidobacteriaceae bacterium
CAACCCGCGTTCGCTGGTCGACGCCATCCGCGACGGCCGCCACTCTTTCGACGAAGCCGGCGGCCCCGATGCCTACTTCGGGTTTCCGGCGGAGGCCACGGCCGACGAAGGCTGCGCGCTCGTGGCCGCGCTCGGTGAAATCCTGTCCGAAGCCGTGCTGGAGGCCATGTCCTGATGTCCACACCGCAACTGCGCGGGCGGATCGCGCTCGTCACGGGAGGCGGCCGCGGTGCCGGCGCCGCCATTGCCGAAGCGCTCGCGCGCGAAGGTGCCGCCGTCGTCGTGACGGCGCGCACCGAAACCGAAATCGGCGAGGTCGCCGCTCGACTGCGCGAGCAGGGCGCACGCGCCTGGGCGTGGCCATGCGATGTCGGCGACGAAGCGTCCGTTGCTGCACTGGCGTCCACCGTAGAGAAAGAAGCGGGCGCGGTGGACATTCTCGTGAACAACGCCGGCATTGCTCACGCTGCCCCCATCAGCCGCACGACGCTGGACGACTGGCAGCGCCTGTGGCGTGTGAACGCCACCGGTGCGTTCCTCTGCACGCGCGCCTGGCTGCCCGGCATGACCGAACGCGGCTGGGGCCGCATCATCAACATCGCGTCCACTGCGGGTCTGAGCGGTGACCGTTACATCTCGGCCTACGCCGCATCCAAACACGCCATGATTGGCCTCACGCGCAGTGTGGCCGCCGAGGTGGCGGCCAAAGGTGTGACCGTCAACGCAGTGTGCCCGACCTATCTCGATACACCCATGACCGAGGCATCCGTCACGCGTGTGGTTGAAACGACCGGCCGCACGCGCGAGGACGCGCTGGCCGCGCTGCTCGCGCGAACTCCGCAGGGCCGCCTCGTCACCCCCGAAGAAGTGGCGGGCGCGGTGGTGTTCCTGTGCAGCGACGCCGCGCGCGGCATGACCGGTAGCACCATCACGCTCGACGGCGGGGAGCTGAGACGATGAGTACGAACCTTCCGGAGTCGACGTCCGCAGCCGCGCTCGAGCCAGTCAACCCGCCATCGCTCGGCACACCTCGCGGCTTCACGCACGGATGGCTGGCCCCAGCGTCGGCGCGTATCCTGTTTGTCTCCGGGCAGACGGCCACCGACGATCAGGGGCGCATCGTCGACGGCGGCCTCGTGCCGCAGTTCAAGACGTGCCTGGCCCGCGTGCTGGCCGTGGTGGAGGCCGCTGGCGGCACTGCTGCGCACGTGGTGCGCATGACGGTGTTCGTTACCGACATGGACGCCTATCTCGCCGCACGCTCCGAACTGGCCTCGGTCTGGAAAGCGCGCCTGGGCCGGCATTATCCCGCCATGGCGCTGGTGGAAGTGAAACGCCTGGTGGACACCGGCGCGCTGGTGGAAATCGAAGCCACGGCCGCCATCCCACCCGCATCCGAGGATTCTGCTGCGTGATCACGTCGACGAGCTTCCTGACCACCCACGACTCCGCCACCGGTGTTGTCACCATCACGCTGAATCGGCCCGACCGTCTGAACGCGCTGACGTTCGAGGTGTACGACGAACTGCGCCGTCTGTTCCGTCAGGTCAACACCGAGCCGGATGTTCGGGCCATCGTGCTCACCGGCACGGGACGGGCGTTCTGCTCCGGCGGCGACGTGCACGACATCATTGGCGCGCTGGTCGATCGCGACTATCGCGGCCTGCTCGAGTTCACGCGCATGACGTGCGACCTCGTGTTGTCCATCCGCCAGTGCCGGCGGCCGGTGGTTGCCGCGCTCAATGGCACGGTGGCGGGCGCCGGTGCCGTGATGGCCACGGCCTGCGACATCCGCATTGCCTCACCCGCAGCAAAGATCGCATTCCTGTTCACGAAGGTCGGCCTCTCTGGCGCCGACATGGGCGCGGCCTGGCTGCTGCCGCGCATCGTCGGACTCGGACGCGCGACAGAGATGCTGATGACCGGCGACTTCGTCGCGCCGGAGGAAGCGCAGCGCATCGGCCTCTACAACCGCGTGGTCAGTGCCGACACGCTGATGGCCGAAGCAACGGCGTTTGCCGAGCTGCTGGCGAGCGGGCCGTCGTTCGCGCACGAAATCACCAAGGACGCGCTCAACCGCGAAGCGCACATGGACCTCGCCGCCGCGCTCGAAGCCGAAGCACAGATTCAGGCCGCGCTGATGCGCCATCCCGACTTCCGCGAAGCCTTCGAAGCCTTCCGCGACAAACGTCCGCCGAGGTTCCTGTGACAGTGTCGGCGTTTCTCGAGCCGGCGCATGAGGAGCTGGCCGTGCGTGTCCGTGCGTTTGCCGACAGTACGGTTGCTCCCGTGCCCGAGGCGCTGAACGATGCCGACGCCCGTGTCGAGGCGCGGCACTGGCTCCAGGTGCTTGGCGCAGCCGGCTGGTTCCAGAGCGTGACGGCACAGGATCTTCGCGCGTTGTGCCTGGTGCGCGAAGCCATGGCGGCCGCCAGTCCGCTGGCCGACGCCGTGGTGGCGTTGCAGGCACTCGGCGGTACGCCCATCGTGCTGGCAGGCCGTGAGGATCAGCGCGCGCAGTGGCTGAACGCCATTGTCAGCGGCACGGCCATGGCCGGCTTTGCGATGACCGAGCCCGAGGCCGGATCGGATGTGTCGGCCATGACCACGACAGCCGTCCGCGACGGCGATGGCTGGCGACTGAACGGCGTGAAGCATCTCATTTCCAACGCCGGCATTGCCGACGTCTACACGCTGTTTGCCGTCACCACGCCGGAGAAGGGCAGCCGCGGCATCACGGCGTTTCTGCTGCCGGCCGATACGCCGGGCCTCTCTGCCGAGCCACAGGTGCTGGCGGCACCGCATCCGCTGGGACGGTTGACGCTCAACGACTGCCGCCTGCCGGCCGACGCCGTGCTGGGTGAAGTCGACCGTGGTTTCAAGCTGGGCATGATGACGCTGGATCGTGTGCGGCCCAGTGTGGGTGCCGCGGCCTGCGGCATGGCAGCGCGTGCGCTCGACGAAGCGCTCCGTCACACCAGGGCGCGCCGGCAGTTCGGCCAGCGGCTGGCCGACTTCCAGCTGGTCCGCGCAACGCTTGGCCGTATGGCCACGGATCTCGATGCCGCGCGGCTGCTGGTGTACCGCGCCGCCTGGCTGAAAGATGGCGGTGCCGAGCGTATTACCACCGCGGCCGCCATGGCCAAGAGCTTTGCCACCGAAGCCGCGCAGCGCATTGTCGACGATGCGGTGCAGTTGGTTGGAGGAGCGGGCGTGCTGGTGGGGCATCCCGTGGAGCGCCTCTATCGTGCGGTTCGCGCGCTGCGTATTTACGAAGGCACCACCGACATCCAGCACCTGATCATCGGCGGCACGCTGGTTGACGGAGCCTCCTCGTGACTCGCCCGCTCGACATCGTCTGTGTGGGCGGCGGGCCCGGCGGCCTCTACTTCGCCCTGCTGATGAAGAAGTCCGACCCGCGTCACCGCGTGCGCGTGATCGAACGGAACCGACCAGACGACACCTTCGGCTTTGGCGTGGTCTTCTCCGACCAGACGATGGCCGGGTTGGCGGAGGCAAACCGCGAAGCGTACGCGGACATCCAGTCGCACCTGGTGCACTGGGACGACATTGCCATCCACTACGGCGGCGAGGTGCTGACCTCCACGGGCCACGGCTTCAGCGGCATGAGCCGGCACACGCTGCTGCGCGTGCTCCAGGAGCATGCGGCGGCGGCCGGCGCGGAACTGCTGTTCGAACAGGACGTCGATTCGCTGGACGCCTATGCCGACGCCGACCTCGTGGTGGCGGCCGACGGCGTCAACAGCACCATCCGCCGGCTGTTGCGCGATGACGTGCGAACGGACGTGGACGTGCGTCCCAATCGTTTCGTCTGGCTGGGCACCACCAGGCCGTTCCCCGCGTTCACGTTCTACTTTCGACGGAACGAACACGGCCTGTGGCGCGTGCACGCGTATCAGTACGCGCCCGGCTCGTCGACGTTCATCGTCGAATGCCGAGACGACACGTGGCACGCGGCGGGCATGGCCGATGCGAGCGAGCAGGACACGGTGGCGTATCTCGAGGCGCTCTTTGCCGAGGAGCTCGACGACCACCGGCTGTCGGCCAACAAGAGCATCTGGCGGCAGTTCCCCACCGTGCGCGTAACGCCGTGGTCCTCGGGCAACGTCGTGCTGATTGGCGACGCCGCGCACACCGCGCATTTTTCCGTCGGCTCCGGGACACGCCTGGCCATGGAAGACGCCGTGGCGCTGCGCGATGCGCTCCAGCCGGCACTCGAACGGGCGAACGAGGACACGGTGATGACGGATGTCGTCCGCGGCGCGCTGCACACCTACGACGCGACGCGTCGCCCGCAGGTGGAGAGCCTGCAACGCGCGGCGCAGGCCTCGCTCCAGTGGTTCGAGGACACCGAGCGCTACACGACGCTGCCGCCGGTGCAGTTCGCGTTCACGCTGCTCACACGTTC
>CAZZGM010000137.1:0-5259 GCA_964653955.1 uncultured Bifidobacteriaceae bacterium
CACACGCCCGCGCTGCTCGTCGTTGCCCGCCACGCCGAAAGTACCCGTAACGTCGCCAAGGCCGGCCAGTTGTTCTTTCCCGATCCGGAGGCCCGCCGCGGGCTCGAGGGCGAGGCCGATCACCACGCCGGACTCACGGACGCCGGCCGCGAGCAGGCCCGCACGTTGGGCCGGCAACTCGCCGACGAGTTTGGCACCTTCGACCTCGTGTATCACTCCGGCTATCGCCGGACGCGGGAAACCGCGACACTGGCGCTCGATGCGATGCGCGGGGCGGCGCCGCCCGTGCACGAGCACATCTTTCTGCGCGAACGTGATTCCGGCTACACGTTCAACATGACGACGGCCGAGGTCGACGCCGCGTTTCCGTGGCTGCAGGAGTACTGGCACACCGTCGGGCCACTCTTCGCGCGGCCGCCTGGCGGCGAGAGCCTGGCCGATGTGGCCGGACGAGTTCAGCTCTTCTTTGAAAGCTGCGAGCAGCAGCTGGCCGGGCGTCGTGTGCTGCTGGTTACACACGCCGGCGTCGTTCGGATGACGCGGTTCCTGCTGGAAGGCTGGACGGCCGACGAGGCCACGGCGCGATGGCAGCGCGAGCCCGTCGGCAATGCCTCGTTCGTGGCGTACGAATCGGTGGATGGCCTGTTGCGCCCGGCGACGACCAGCCGCGTCTGAGGTGCGCGATGCCGGACGGTCGCGCTTTCTCGCGGGCGCCGGCGCGACAGCTCACTTCAGCGCGAACACCAGCAGAAACAAATCCGACGGCTGGCTCTCGCGCGACCACTGCGCGTGCTGCGACACCAGCGTGAAGCCGTTCGCGGTGAGTTCGTCGATCACGACATCCATCGGCACGCCGTGACCGCCACGGTTGGCAGGCACGCCGTCGGGCACTGCGGAACTGGGGCGCGGCGGGAAGTCGATGATGGCGACCCGGCCGCCGGGCTTGAGCGACGCGGCCATGCTGCGGACGACATCATTCGGCTGCGTGAAATGGTGGTACGCGTCGCGCACGAGGATGGCATCGCAGCAGGCATCCGGCAGGTTGGTGGACCGCTCGCCGGCGGCCAGCACGGTGACGTTGGTGAGTCCTTCCTTCGCAGCCGACTCGCGGAGAAATGCCAGCTGGCGCTCGCCGACATCGGTGGAGTAGACGCGGCCCGCCGGCCCCAGAAACCGGCCGAACGCCATCGTCCATGCGCCAAAGCCGGCGCCAATGTCGGCCATCGTCATGCCCGGCGCGAGCGCGAGATGTTTCACCAGCTCGGGCACCTCCCGTTCCGCGCTGGCGACCATGGCAGGCGTGAGCCCGGTCTGTCCCTGCATGACGGCCACGGCTGCGGGGGCCTGCGTCGCCAGCGATGAGAGGGTGAGCGCGAGAACCACGAGGGCACGAAGAAGCATTGGCATGGAGAGTGTCCCTGCCGCGTATTCTACGTCCGCCGCGCCGGCCTGTCCGGCGACGGATGAGTTTTCGCAATGGCTTGGGGCACGGCCTGGACCATTGCAGGACACCCACCGTATTGGGTAAGCTGGCGCCGGTCCCTTAACCACTGCCGGACCTGAACGAGGAGCTGAACCAATGCGAGTGTCGACCTGTCTGGTGCGTGGCGCCATTTTTACCGCCCTGCTGTTTGTGGCCAGCCCGAGCTGGGCACAGGGTGAACTGCGTTTCGGGGTGTGGGACAACTCCACCAACCCCAACAACGTCATGACCTACGAGCCCTACGAGAAGGGCGGCAGCAAGCTGACGGTGAGCAACCCCAGCAAGCCCGGCACCGAGTGGAGCTACGTGACGCTGTTCGACGGTGTGTTCCGTCCCGTCAGCGGTCAGGAAGGCTCGGAAACCGCCGTCGAGCTGATCAACGGCAGCGCGCAGAGCATCCGGATCTCCAACAAGCGCAACGGCGTCGTCTATCAGGTCGTGATCAACACCGTGACCGAGGACGGCAACAAGATCGAGAACGAGTACATCCGGCTGGACCCCGAGGGCAAGATCACCGGCGTCAGCCACGTCACCTACATCCGCCGCAAGTAGCGCGGTTTCAGTGTGTCCAGGACGAGACGGCCGCCCGCTGTGGTGGCCGTTTCGTTTTTTCCGGCCCTCGCGCGCCCGCACGCAACGCGCCCGGGCACGTGCTGTTCGAATGTCGGCCCCCCGACCCGCGCCGCACATGCGGGCACTCTGCCGGACCGTGCGACCACACCGCGTTCTCCGCTGCCGTGATTCCCATCCAGAACGAACGGGACGAACGCCTCGTTGCCATCCACGACGCGCCGGAACATGCCGCCGCCCGGACGGGAACGGCGGCGTTTGCGTTGATGCTGGCCGAAGGACCGGACGGTGTGCTGCTGGTGTTCAATCGTCAGCGGCAGATCTGGGAGTTGCCTGGCGGCTGGGTCGACGAGGGAGAGACCGCTGCGGATGCGGCCGTCCGCGAACTCCGCGAGGAGTCGGGACGCACGGTGGCAGACATCCGCTGGCAGGCGCTGCTGGAACTGGAGTGTCCAGCGCGCGCGGGAGAGCCTGGGCCGCGCAGGCTGTCTGGTGCGCTGTCTCACGGACGGCTGACCGAGTCACGAGCGCCGGCCGAAGATGACGCCGCGGGACAGACCCGCACGCACCACGGAACGAGCGAAACCACCGGCGTGATGTTCTGGACACCGGGCCACGAGAGCGCCGGAATCAGCGCCATCGACATGGCGCTGTTGCAGCGCTTCTCATCGCGGCGGCAGGGCTGACGGCCGCGCCGCGCGTGCTCAGGGCACGAGCGCGGCTCCCAGGCACAAGCACTCGCGAGTTCCTTCCACAACGGGCCACGCCTCCAGCGGCGCGCCCTCTTGTGAGAGTGTCAACACGATGCCGCCCTCGCGCTCGTCCAGCGCCCAGCGGCAGGCATCGGTGGTGGAGCCATCGCGCGGCGAAATCCCAATGAGCATGCCCGTGTGATCCGCGCGCAGCGTGAACCCCCGCCGCCCCCGTGACGGCGGGAAGTCGTAGGTGTCGGGACGATACACGGTCTGTCCATCGCGATCCTCTTCGTGTGAGTGCCGCCACGTGCCCGGCAGATCCCGTGTCAGTTGCGCAATGTCCATGAGCCTGATCCTCTCAGCAGGGACGCGCCTTCCGGCGTGCCTTGTCCTCGCGTTCGAGCGCGGCAGCCACCGCTTCGGCAATGGGCTGGCCCGTCCGCCGGCTGATGAACAGGAACTCGCCAGCCGGGTTGACCTCGAGGAACACGTGCTCGCCCTCGGGTGTCACACGGAAGTCCACGGCCCCATACTGGAGCCCGAAGATCCGCATCAGCTCCATGGTGTTCCGCGCGACATCTTCCGGCAGTGTATACGGCTGCACGGTGGCGCTGCCCAGACCTGGCCGGTAGTCGGAGGCGTAGCGCTCCTCGGACTGGATGGACGCGGCAAAGATGTCATCGCCGACAATCGTCACGCGCAGGTCGAGATGGGCCGGCACGTACTTCTGGAAGATCACCGGCGTGTAGCGGACGGCATCGAGCTTGTCGATGTCGTCGAGGCCGAGCCGGTGTGTCTCGCGCGGGGCCTGTTCGATGTTGCGGAAGGCCTTCCGGATCACCTGATCGACGCCGTGTCCGGCGAGAAACTCCCGTGCGGTGTCGGGCTGGTTGGTGATCAGCGTTTCGGGAATGGAGAGGCCCACCTCCCGCGCCACCTGCAACTGGCGGATTTTCCGCTGCGACACTTCGTCCGCCACTGGTGGATTCATCCAGTAGGCGTCAATGGAATACCAGATGCCCAGCAGTGCCTCGTTGGCTTCCGACCACGCAAACAGCCGCGCGGTGTGATCCACCAGCTCGTCGTGAAACGTGTAGGCGCCAATGCGCCGGTACCACACGGCGCCCACCTGACACGTGCACAGCGCCTTCTGTCCGGGCGGTGACAGCCGCAGGCACTCACGGTGGTTGCCGAGCGAGGCCGACAGGCCCAGCGCCACCGGAAACGATCCCGTGTCCACTACCACGGGCGGAGCCGACAGATGCTGGCACACCTCGTCGACGTGTGCGTTGTTGGGATAGCTGACAATGAGAATCATGGTGTCACCTGTGTGCGACCGGGACCGCCCGCGGCGGCCCCGGTCCCGATACGCAGTGCCTTCAGGCACCGCCTCCCATCAATCGCTGATACGCGGCCGCCAACTCGCGCCAGGCGGCCTGGCCGGCGGCATCCAGCTGTCCTGCGGCATACAGCCGCGCGTACTGCGCCAGCAACTGCTGGAAGGCGATGAGCAGGGCATCGCCCGGTCCACGACTCTGGGCTGCGCCCGCACCGGTGGCCAGCACGAACGGTTGCGCACCGCCACCCATGCCCGGCTGCACCATCGGCGGCATACCGCCAAACGGGAAGTCGATGGGTGGTTCGAGCAGTGACTTCGGCGGATCCAGTACGCTCTTCGGTGGCAGATCGCCGACGAGTGACTTGCCCGGATCGAAGATGCCATCCTTGGCCACGTCCTTGACGGCCTCCTTCGGCCACTCTTTCGGGAAGTCCTTCGGGAACTCCTTTGGCGGATCTTTGGGAAGGTCCTTTGGCAGATCCTTCGGCCAGTCCTTCACGCCATCCTTCGGCTGATCCTTGATGACGTCCTTCGGGAGGTCCTTGGGGTTGTCCTTGGGGAAATCCTTCGGCAGCTCTTTCGGAGCGTCCTTGATCCCGTCCTTCGGCTGGTCCTTGATGATGTCCTTCGGGAGATCCTTCGGGTTGTCCTTGTGCAGGTCCTTCGGCATGGTCTTGCCACCACCACCGCACGGGATGCTGGTGCCGATGGTGCTGCGCAATCCGTCCAGCGTGGCCTGCATGCGCGTCACCTGACCGGTCGAAAACATCACCATGGCCGCGTCGTCGACGTAGTCCATGTAGTTCATGAACATGTCGCCGTTCGGACCGTTGTCGCAGCTCACGCGCGGGAAGGTGGGCGTGCCGTAATTCGGTCCGCCCTGATTCGGCGTGTCGGCCACGAAGTCGGATCCGGAACAGCCATTGCCATCGTCGCCCCAGATGTGACGCAGGTTGAGCCAGTGACCCACTTCGTGTGTGGTCGTGCGTCCCAGGTTGAACGGTGCGGCGGCGGTGCCGGTGGTGCCAAACGCGGAGTGCAGAGCGACCACGCCGTCGGTGGCGGCTGGACCGCCGGGGAATTGCGCGTATCCCAGCAGACCACCAGTCAGCTGGCACACCCAGATGTTGAGGTATTTGTCCGCCGGCCACGCGCCGGCGCCACCCGTGGCC
>CAZZGM010000137.1:5269-7900 GCA_964653955.1 uncultured Bifidobacteriaceae bacterium
GAGCAGGCGCCCCGGCGTGCCCACGATGATCGCGGGTTTCTTCGCGAGCGCGCGCTGCTCGCTGCGGTAATCGGCGCCACCCGTGGCCGAGGACTTCACTCCGTCATCCGCATGTGAGAAAGCGGTGACGGTGGTGGACGTGCGCGTGATCCCGGTGGTGGGATGTCCGTCGGGATCGGTTTTGGCCAGCTCGAATTCGATGCGCGTGTCGGACGCCAGCGGCGAGAACGCCGCGGGTACCGAGCCGACATCCGCGTTCTTTTTCCGGAAGTCGGCGTTGAGCACGTCGATCTGGCTCTTGATCTGCGCGTCGGAGATGTTCTGCGCCGCGGTGCGATACACCACGTGCACCACCACCGGAATCCGCGTGCAGCCACTGCGGCCCATCATCGGATTCATCGATGCGCGCAGGGCCTGGTTTTCGGCGAGGTCACGAACCTCGCGGTAGCCGGCGACGGTGCGGAGCAGACGTTCGTGCACCTCCATCGTCCCGCAGCGGCGGCTCGTGGGTGGTGTGTCCGACGGTTGCTCGTCCGATGTCTTCGGCGTTTTCGCCATGAGTCACCCTTCCTTCCTGTGAACACGCGTCCCGACTCGACGCGCACGGGCGGAAGGGCGGCATCGGCCGTCCAGGGGATTCCGGCCCGCGCGTTTCTGTTACCGGCTATGAGTGCGCGCGGGGCCGGGATCGTTACAGGGGGTGTGAGAACGTGACCGGAAGGACGGGGACGTCAGGGTTCGAATCGATAGCCGAGACCGTACACCGTAAGCAGGTGACGGGGGTGCCGGGCATCGGGTTCGAGCTTCTGGCGCAGCCAGCTGACGTGGACGTCGACGGTGCGGGTTTCGGGTGTGGCCTGATAGCCCCACACCGCGTCCAGCAGTTCGTCGCGCGAGAACACCACGCCCGGGTTGCGCACGAAGAAGCAGAGCAGCTTGAACTCCTGCGCGGCCATGCGCACCTCGAGGTTGGCGCGCAGCACCTGGCCGGCTCGCGGCCGGACGCGCACGTCGCCAAACGCGTACTCCTCGATGGCAGGTTCCGGCGTGCGGCTGCGGCGCAGCAGCGCCTCGACGCGCGCCAGCAGTTCGGCGCACTCGAAGGGCTTGGTCACGTAGTCGTCGGCGCCGGACTTGAGGCCCAGCACCTTGTCGTCCGTGGCGTCGCGTGCCGTCAGCATCAGCACGGGGCTGGTGAGCCCGTCGCGGCGCAGGTCGCGGCAAACCGCGAGGCCGTCCTTCGAGGGCAGCGACAGGTCGAGAATGATCACGTCGTAGCTGCCGGACCGGGCCATGCGCTCGGCGGCCACGCCGTTGGACGCGGTGGATACGTCATACCCTTCGGCACGCAACCTGTCCGTCAACGTCCGGCGGAGCACCGGCTCGTCGTCGACGATGAGGATTTGCGGCGGAGCGTCGATGGAGGTGGCCTTCACGTGGCGCGTGCTCCGGGAAGATGAACCGTAAACGTGGTGCCGCCGCCGCGCGTGCTCGACACACGAATGCGGCCGCTGTGCGACTCGACGGCTTCTCGCACGAGGCTCAACCCGATGCCCGTGCCGTCAATCTGCCGGTTTCGTGCCTCACGGCCGCGGAAAAACAACTCGAACAGGTGCGGGCGTTCGTCGGCCGGAATACCGGGTCCGCGATCCGTCACACTGATGACCACCTCGCGTCCCGAGGCCGTGCGCCGCGCGCGCGCCGAGACGGTGACCGGAGATCCGTCGCCGTGACGTAAGGCATTGACGACGAGATTGCGGAGGATGAGGCCGAGCGCCTTGCTGTCGGCCATCACCTGGGGAAGGCCGGATTCAACGGTGGTGTCCACCGGTGCCGCCTCGTCGCCAACCACCAGGCGGCTTTCCGTAACCGCCGCATCCACGGCGGTTGCCACGTCGACGGGCGCCAGTTGCAGCACGGTTTCGGGGCGTGCCTGCAGCCGGCAGCAGAGCAGGATGTCCTGCAGCGTGCGGGTGAGGCGCTGACCTTCGGTCCGGATCATCTCGCCGTACGCGCGGGTGTCGTCGGGCGAGGTGACGAGGCTGTCGGCGAGGTTGTCGCCCGCGCAACGGATGCTGGCCAGCGGCGTTCGCAGTTCGTGTGACATGCGCGCCACCACCTCCAGTTGTTCCCGGGCGGCCTGCTGGATGCGCGTGGTCGACACCACCAGCATGGTCACGCTGACGCCCAGCAGGGCGAGCGTGCCGAGTCCGAGGCCCATGTTGCGGCGGCGGACGGCCTGGAGGGCGGCTTCGAGGTCCGGGCCCTGAGGACGCACGAACAGCCGCCAGCGATGACCGGCGGCGTCGGGCTGGAGACTGGCCGCGGCGTCGCGGCTCATGTCGTGGCTGTGCAGCGCAAAGAGCGGCATGCGCGGCACCCAGTCGGTGAAGGCGTCGGCATCCAGTCCCGGCCGCGATGCGTACACCACGTCGCTCGGAATGTCCTCGCGCGTAATGAGCATGTCGTAGCGGATCTCCGGATCGTCGTGATTCCCTCCGGCGAGCACGGCCGGCACGAAGGTGCCGACGATGTAGTCCCGATCGAGTTCCAGCACGACCCACCGCTGATGACCATCGTCCAGGAGCGGTACGACGATGGCGGGCACGTTGTCGAGGAGGTTTCGGGCGA
>CAZZGM010000138.1:0-6990 GCA_964653955.1 uncultured Bifidobacteriaceae bacterium
TACGAGTCCTCGGCATCGACATACTGCTGCAGCGTCCACACCGTCATGTCGTCGCTGGGGTCGAGGCTCGTGGCCGACTGATCGCCCCAGCGCTGTGGAGCCGCGCTCCGGTTGTAGGTGAACGAGGTGTTGGCGGTGACCGCCGCCGGGACATTCATGCTGCCGGCGGTGTCGCTGACCAGCCGTCCGGTGACGATGGCGTTGACATGGTCAGCGGCTCCGGCGACGGTTGCGCCGAGCGCCACGTGCCCCTGGCCCGTTGCGACCAGCGACCCGACGAAGTAGGACACCGGGTCGACGGCCGCGGGATCGTACACCGTGCCGGATTGCTGGACCGCTGGCGCCGTCGCGAGTTGTCCGATGGCGTACCAGCGGATGGCTGTGCGTCCGCCGCCGATCACGCTGTGGCCGGTTTCGTCGACTTCGAGATGGTGGTTGGTCCAGAGAAGGCCGTGGCGGATGACGGCGCGCTGCAGGCGGTCGTCCTGGGCATCGAGCGGGTCGGCGCTTCCCGGATGTGGGACGGGGATGGGCAGTGCCGCCGGATCGATGGTGACGGGCACGGGAGCTGACAGCGACGGCGCGCCGCCAGGATCCTGGACGCGCACGATCTGCAGTGGACCGCCGACGCCGGCATTGTCGACGCCAATGAAATATCCCGTGTCGGTGCCGGTGTCGAAGTTGTCGACGCCCTGCGGGCTGTAGAGGCCTGCGCCACTGCCGACAGCCAGCTCATCGAACGCGGTGATTTGAAGCGAGGGAGACACGTCCAGCAAGGCCGCCTTGCGGATGAC
This sequence comes from uncultured Bifidobacteriaceae bacterium, assembly GCA_964653955.1. Classification (GTDB taxonomy): domain Bacteria; phylum Acidobacteriota; class Vicinamibacteria; order Vicinamibacterales; family UBA2999; genus VFZN01. Next base: position 795 of record CAZZGM010000138.1, read on the forward strand.
GTAGCCCGATGTCGAGTCGTAGACCTCGCTGCCGGGGGACGCCCCGCAGTACTGGTTGACGCCGATATACAGTGCGTCTTCGTCGACGCCCAGCGTCGGGTAGTCGGCCACGCACGGGAAACTGTCTGGTGTCGACAAACGGGTGTTGGCCCAGGCGTAGAACGTCCAGGTCGTGGACGGCGTGAGTGTCGCGTCGCTGCTCACGGCCAGCAGATAGCTGCTGGGCAGCGTCAGCGTCACGGCCGTCACGAACCATCGTCCGCTCATCCGGTCATATCGCACACGCGGGTCGTTGGTGCCGGCGCCGCCACGAACCGTGTCGAAGAACGTGTCCATGGTCACATCGATCACGCCGTCCGCCAGGCCGGTGTCTTTCGACACGGTGCGGACGCGCCCGTTGACGCCGACGAGATACTGCGTCGGACCGACGTCGCCCATCGTGTCCGGAGGAACGATGGCGGTGTCGGCAAGCGTCACGACATCCACGTTCGGAGTCGTAGGCGTCAGGTCGGACGCAACCGGCACCGGCGCGCTTCGACGGGCCGCCGCGAGACCGGCACCCGAGCGACGGGCCGCAGGATCGGCCGTCCAGACCCGGCCCGTGACGCCAGCGCCGACCGTCGGGATGGGGCCGTTGGTACCGGGGACGGCCGGCGGTCCGGCCACGCGCTCGCCAGTGAGACGACGAGGGCCTGTCTGGGCGGCTCCCGTTGCCGGCATCCCCGACAGCAGGCAGGCGAGAGTGACCCAACAAATGACGCGTTCCTTGAACATAAAGTCTGCTTTCTCTGATCCTTTAGCGTCGTGGGCAGACGCTATCCCTCAGGTTCCACTGTCGTTGTCGCGGAAACGTAACCAGGTTCGGGGACCTCACCCGGCACGATTTCGTCTCTTTGCACAAGTCGATCCATCAGGTAGTCATGCGCCGCGGCATCGGTTCGTGCCAGCAGCCGCTCGAGCGGGTCGCCGGTGGGAGGTCCGGATTCGCGCCCCTGCATTGCCGGAAAACTGCCATCGGGATGACGCGGCGCTTCCCGGCACCAGAAATCCAGGTGCCAGCGCACGAACTGCCGCACCCGCTGCAGTCCGTGTTCGTCGTCTCCCCAGTGCGCGCGCGCCAGCGTGACGTACCGCCGGTAGATGCCAACGCGCTCGTGAGCCGGCAACGGAACGTAGCCGGACTCGGGTTCGCGGAACACCCACGGCCGAATCAACGCCGCGCGAGCCGTCATGACCGCAACGCAACCAGCCTGCTGCCGGCGCAGATCGGCTTCATGGCCGTAGAGGATGTCGCCGTTGCCGATGACCGGCACCGGCACGGCCGCGGCGATTTCCCCGATGCAGTTCCAGTTCGCGTCCGTGCGGTACCGTGCACTGCGCGTCCGGCCGTGAACGGTGAGGACGTCGGCACCGCCGTCGACGAGCGCTCGAGCCTGCTCCAGGTAGTTCCGATCCGTATCGCTCCAGCCCAGGCGGATCTTGGCGGTGACCGGAACCCGGCTCACGGCCCGCTTCATGGCCTCGATCAGTCTCCGCAGCCGGCCTGGCTGACGGCCCAGCGCGGCACCGAGCCCCTTATGGGTGAAATGATCGATGGGGCAGCCGCAGTTGAGGTCGACGAAGTCCGCGCCACGCGCTTCCACGAGTGCCGCTGCCCAGGCCAGTTCGTCGGGGTTCGTGCCGGCCAGCTGGACGCCGAAACACGGCTCGCCCTCGAACCGCCGGATGAGCGCGAACTCGGCCGCGCGCCGCTGCTTCAGCCGACGTGCAACGGTCATTTCACTGACCGTCACCCGTGCGCCCAGTTCGACACAGAGCTGCCGGTAGGGCAGGTTCGAGCCCTTTGTCATCGGTCCCATGACCATTGCACCCGGCAGCGTCTGCAGCAGTGACATCAACCGCCGATGATACTGTCAGGAGAACCGTGACGTTCAACACCTTCCGGTGGCGGCGCCTGGTCGTGGCTCTGGCCCTGGCCGCCACGCTCACCCCGGCGGCCGCGCAGGAACAGGCGTCCGGCCGCCATTTCCTGTGGCAGGTGACCGCGCCCTCGGGCGCAACGGCCTGGCTGCTCGGCTCGGTTCACGTCCTCACGGAGCGTTACCACCCACTCAGCCCCGTCATCGAAAACGCGTTCCGCGCGTCGCGCACGCTCGTCGAGGAGGTGGATCTCGACGAGATGGACAACCCGGCGACGATGATGACGCTGGCCTCGAAGGCGATGCTGCCGTCCGGCCAGACGCTCGACCAGCTCGTGTCGCGCGAAACGTTCGACGCGGTTCGTCTGCGGGCCGGGCAGCACGGTGTGCCGCTGATGCTGCTCCAGCGCATGAAGCCCTGGATGGCGGCGGTCACGCTCACGACGGCGGAGTTGACCAGGGCCGGCTTCGACAGCCAGTTGGGTATCGACCGGCACTTCTTCAATCGCGCGAAGGACGCCGGCATGCCCCGCCGCGCGCTCGAGACGGTGGCGTATCAGTTCGATCGCCTCGACGGCCTGACACCGGCGCTGCAGGAGGCATCACTGGGAGCCATGCTGGCCGACATCGACACACAGGCCGCCAACGTCGAGCGGATTGCCGACGCCTGGCGCGATGGCAACGTCGCGGCGCTGGAAGAACTGCTGTTCGAAGGATTCCGTGAGACGCCGGAGCTGGCCGAACGCCTGCTCTACGAGCGCAACCGCAACTGGGTCCCCCACGTGGAGCGCTGCCTCAGCGAGGACGCCGGTTGTTTTATCGTGGTGGGAGCTGCGCACCTGGCCGGCCCCGGCAGCCTCGTGCACCTGCTGCGTGACCGGACGTTCACGGTCGTCCAGCACTGACTTCAGACAGAACGACAGGTCGCATCCGTGCGCGGGATGCGCAGCCGCCGGTCAGCGCCGGCGCTGGCGCATGACTTCGGGGCGACAGTGACAGCCCTCGACGTGATCGTTCACCAGGCCCATGGCCTGCATGAACGCATACACGGTCGTGGGGCCGACGAACGTCCAGCCGCGCGCCTTGAGATCCTTCGACAACCGGATTGACGCCAGCGTCGACCCGAGACCGCGCAGCGCCTCATACGAGCACACATCGGGCCGTTCCGACAGCGGGGGCTCCCAGCCCCAGAAGTACTTGGCCAGCGATCCGCGCTCTCCGAGCAGATCGAGCGCCCGCCGCGCGTTGTTGATGGTGGATTCGATTTTGCCGCGGTGTCGCACGATGCCCTGATTTTTCAGCAGGCGGTCGACGTCGCGGCCGGTGAGGCGGGCCACGCGTTCGGGGTCGAATCCTTCGAAGGCCTCGCGGAAGTGCTCACGTTTGCGCAGGATGGTAATCCAGCTCAGTCCGGCCTGAAACCCTTCCAGGCAGATCTTTTCGAACAGCCGGTGATCGTTGCGCACCGGGCGTCCCCATTCCTCGTCGTGGTACTGCGTATAAAGGGGATCCTGCCCGGGCCACCAGCAGCGGATCAGTCCGTCGGCTCCGCGCAGCAGCCCCGTATCCGGACCGACGGCGGGAGGAGAAACGGGAGTGTCGACGGCAGGTGCTGTAGAAGGATCGTCGTCGGTCTGCACACCGACGGCGGGGCGGCTGCTGACCAGGCGCAGAGTAGGCAGTTGTGCCATTGGCTCACAGATAGTAATCCACGGGTTCCGTTTCGCCGCGCTCGTCCCGAACGAAGTTGTGCAGCTATGCCGCGTGAGGTGCCGGCGCGAGAATCGCGATCACCAGCAACCGTCCAGAGCCGGGGTTGCGCACGCCGTGCGGAACATCGGCCGGCGCTACCAGTACGTCGCCGGCGGTCATGGGCAGCTCCCGGCCATCGAGGAGAAACAGGCCGCTGCCTTCGACCACGATGTAGGCCTTGTCCTGTCCGGCATGCGCGTGAAGGGCGTGTTGCTGACCGGGCTCGAATGCGTTGAGGCCCAGCAGCAGATGCTCCGACGCAAACAGCGTGGCCTTGCCCATCTTGGCCGCCGAGTACACAGCGTGATCGGCCGGACGCAGCACCGACGGGTGTTCCACGGGTGCGCTCATCGGGTCTCCGGTTTCCGCGCCTCCATGTTGAGGCGCCAGTAGTCCAGCGTGAAGGGAACGGGCTCGGCCGCTGCTCGTGCCGTGACCTCGTCCAGGAAGAGCGCCCGCAGGTGCACAGGCAGGCGCTCCAGATGATGGCGGTAGATCACGGTGGTCACGAACTCGCGGTAATCCGCCTCGCTCGCCAGAGTCGTTGGCGCTTCTTCGAGCCATGTGTCGACGTCCGTGAACCCGGCGTCCTCGAGCCGCGTACGTGTGATCTCGGCGGATGCAAACTCCCACGCACCGGGCCACCCGGCAAAGAACTCCGCGAACGGCGCATGTGCCGTGACCTCTTCGGCCAGCGCGTGTGCGCGCGTCAGATTGGGGCCGCCGCCGCACTGGGCGTGCAGGCGGCCACCGGGCTTCAGCGCGGTCAGGAGATTGGCGAAGAGCGCGGGATGGTCGGCCACCCAGTGAAAGGTGGCCGTGCTGAAGATGACATCGGCCCACCCCGACATGGGCATGGCCGGCAGCGCCACCTGTGCGAAGTGCACGCGCCCCGCATGGGTCGGGCGCAGGTTGGCGCGGGCGGTCTGCAGCATGTTCCACGATCGGTCGATGGCGAGAACGCGACCGGCCGGCAGCCGCTCCAGGAGTTCGGCCGTCAGCCGCCCGCTGCCGCAGCCGGCGTCAACGACATGTTCCCCGCCGTCGAGTGAAAGCCGGGCCAGCACCTTCCGTCCCCAACGGGTCTGCGGGCCCGACACCTTGTGGTAAGCCGAAGCATTCCATTCGCGGGTCACCCCGCCAGTGTAGCGGACCGACCGGCGGCCGCCTCATGCCTGACCGAGTGGTTCAGTAGGTCCACAGCCGAATGCCGATGAGGCCCCACCAGCCGACGTACATCGTGAGGACGATGGCGGCGCCGACCAGAGCCGTGCCGTAACCGCGGAGTCCCCGGCTGGCGCCGTCGCGCCAGGCACCGGTCATGAGAGCCGCGCCAACCACGCTGCCCAGCGGCAGGCCCCACGAGCCGAGAAAGGCCAGGCGCGTCCACGTGTTGGCCACGCCCCACTCGCGGGCCGGGCTCCAGAGCAGGAACGCACTCATGGCCACGAGCGACAGAAGAGGAGCACCAAGCGCCAGCTTCAATCCCCAGAAGCCGCGGCGCTCTCGCTGTCTCAGGCCGGCCAGCCACACGACGACTGCCAGTGGCCAGCTGGCGACAACGACGAGTGCCGTGAGTACGGGGACACGAATGATCTCCACCTGCCACCGCGACGTACGAATGGCAAACAGGTTGTCCCCGAGCAACACCTCCTGCCCATCGTCTGTCGTCGTGAAGACGCGGCTTGGGGTGACGTCGGCTTCGCGGCGAAACAGCGTATCGGACATCGGCCTCAGGCGCGTGTCGTGACCGGTCACTTCGGAGGCGATGAGGGTGTTGTCGCTGGCGCTGGCGCGGACCTGCACGCCGCCAAGCAGCCACCGCACCGGCTCGAACAGATCCTGTGCGGCTCCGGTGGGGTGGTAGTAGCCTTCGTGCGCGGCGACGGCCTGTGGCGTGACCGGCAGATCGGCGGGCGCCGGGGGCTCGACGTCGCGCTTCAGGTACGTCACGGCCAGTGCCGCCAGTTCATCGACGGCCTTGGCCGCGCCAGAGGCGTTCACCAGCACCACCCAGCCTGCATCTCGGCCGGCGGCATAGCCGTACGTCGACGTGAAGCCCTCGATGCTGCCGTGATGGCCGAGTACCGGGTAGCCGGCCAGCGTGCCCGAGACGATACCGGAGCCGTAGCCCCAGATGAGACCGGCGGCCGCGGCCACCGACGTGCGCGGCCGTTCCATGTTGCTCAGGTATTCCGGATCGATGACCAGCAGGTCATCGGTTTCGCCCCAGTTGAGCAGCATCTGAACAAAGCGCGCGAGTTCTTCCGGCGACGTGTGCAGGTTCCACGCCGGGCGATGGTAGACCTCCGAGAGCGGCACGAGCACGCGTCCCGAGCCGTCGTAACCGCGGGCGAGCCGTGCTCGAGCGGCGGCGTCGAGACGGAAGCCGCTCGACGGCATGTCGAGTGGCATGAAGATGCGATCGCGGATGACGTCTTCGTACGAGCGGCCAGTCACGTGTTCGAGGACCGCGGCGGCCACCGTGTAGCCGGGATTCGAGTACGACATCCGCGTACCCGGCC
>CAZZGM010000138.1:7000-7895 GCA_964653955.1 uncultured Bifidobacteriaceae bacterium
TACCCGGCCGCCAGCGAACACGCCGTGACGCGGGGTTGCGGCGCAGGACGTCCACGAGTGGCAGGTCGGGTGGGTCGTCGCGGTTGTACATCTCGCTGAAGCGCATGTCCTCGAAACCGGCGGTGTGCTGGAGCAGGTGCAGCACGGTCACCGGCGACGCCGTGAACGGGTTTTCGATGGTCACCTGAGGCAGGAGATCGGCAACGGCCGCCTCGATGTCCAGGGCGCCGTCCTCGTACTGCTGAACGAGGGCAATGGCCAGCAGGGTCTTGCTGATCGAGGCGGCGCGGAAGAGCGTTTCGGCCGTGACCGGCGTGCCGGCTGCTCTATCGGCGCTACCGATACCGCCGGCCCATTCCACGCCGTCCGGGCGTACCAGCGCGATGCCCGCGCCCGGGATACCTTCGCGTTCGAGGATGCGTGCGGCGGCGGCGCGAAACTCGTCGAGGGATGCCGGAGGCGGTGTGTCGTCGAGGGGTGGCGGCAATGCGCCGCATGCCAGGTGGCCGAGCACGGCCACCATCAGCAGCATGCGTGGCAGGATCATGGGGGAGAATATATCCCTCTGATGCGGATCGGCGAACGACAGCGGACGACAGCACCAACCGGTGCCGACATTGGTTCCGTAGCGTTGCGAGTGGAACTCGACTCCGTGCGCCCGCTGCGCGTGCGCAACAAGCTCTACTATCGGTTCAACCACTGGCCCATCTGGATTTTCGTGTTCTTCATCGCGCCGGGACCGCTCACCTTCGACATGTTCGAGCGCGGGTTCGATGGCCGGATGGCTGCGTGGCTGACGGTCGTACTCGTGGGCACCGGCATTGCCGGTGTGTTCGGCAGGCTGCCCGGTTGCGAGCCGGCGCCTTATATCATCCGCTTCACCGAGGACCGGCCG
>CAZZGM010000139.1:0-7861 GCA_964653955.1 uncultured Bifidobacteriaceae bacterium
ATTATCCTGAGCCTTACGGTGGTGGCGACGAGCTTCGTGGGCCTGGGAGCCTACCGGATGCTGGCGCCATTGGTGGGGCCGCTGTTTTCGACATCGCCGGTGGTGACCGGTGGTCGCACGCAGGCGGCGCTCGAGCGCGAGAAGACACTGGTGCTGCGCACCATCAAGGAACTCGAGTTCGACTTTGCGATGGGCAAGGTGTCGCAGGCCGATTTCGACGAGATGGGCGGGCGGCTGCGGCGGCGGGCGATGGGCCTCATCCAGCAACTGGACGCCAGTGCCGGTTATCGCGATCAGATTGAACGCGAGCTGGCCGCCATGGTCGCGGCGCCGTCCACACACACTTCCACTCCCGCGTCGCCGGATGCGCACGGCGAGGTGGCCGCACCTGCGGCGACGTTGCCGGTGTGCGCCGCGTGCGACACCGCCAACGACAGGGACGCGCGCTTCTGCAAACAATGCGGTTCACCTCTCATTGCCTAGTGGCGCGACCGGCGCTCGTGTTCGTGTTCGCGCTTGCTTTCGCAGCCGGGGTCATGTCCGGCGTGCGGGCGCAGGTGGCCATGCCCGATGCCTCACAGTTGTCGGGCGTTCCGCTGCCGGCACCTGAACTGGAAGTCGGCACCATTTCGGTCCGGCTCGTGCGCGAGCGCATGGGCAACAACGTTACCGGCCACGACGTGTCGGTCACGGCCAATGGCCGTACGCAGACCGCGGTCACCGATGCGCAGGGGCGCGCGGAGTTTGGCGGCTTCGCGCCGGGGACCACCGTGGTGGCGTCGGCCACGGTCGATGGCGAGATGCTGGTCTCGGAGGAACTGCTGGTCGCCGAGCGCGGCGGCATTCGCGTGGCACTGGTGGCCGGCGTGGCCGAAGCCGCGGCGCGGGAACGTGCGGCGGCCGAGGCGGCAGCGAAAGAACCCGCGCGGCAGGGCGTGGTCGTGCTCGGTGGCCAGTCGCGCGTCATCATCGAGTTCCAGAACGACGTCCTGACGGTGTTCTATCTGCTCGACATCACCAACAACGCGCGCACGCCCATCGATCCGGGCCAGCCGCTCGACATCGTGCTGCCATCGGTGGCGTCCAATCCGTCGCTGATGGAAGGTTCGTCACGCCAGGCGATGCTGCGCGGCAACACCCTGCGCATTACCGGGCCGTTCGCACCCGGGGTCACGAGCATCCAGGTGGGATATTCGGTGCCGGATCACCCGGCCGACTGGACGCTGCGCCAGCGCTGGCCGGCGGCGTTCGAGCAGTTGTTCGTGGCGGCCGAGAAGGTGGGAGACATGCGCCTGGTCTCGGATCTGCTGCCGGCGCAGGACACCGTCACGTCGGACTCCGGCAAGGTGTTCCTTCTGGGTAGCGGTGGCCGTGTGGCGGCGGACGAAGAGATGGTGCTGACGCTGAGCAACATACCGGCTCACGACATGCGTCCGCGCTGGCTGGTGGTGGGGCTGGCCCTGGCGGTGCTGGCCGCCGGACTGTTCATGGCATTTTCGCCGGCACGCGCACCGGAACGGGCGTCGCTCGAAAGCGAACGCGCGCGTCTCATGCGCGAGCTCGTGGCCATCGAAGAACGCCGGCGTGCGGGAACGCCAAAGGCCAGGGACGCGGAACGTCGTCCGGCACTCGTGGCCGACCTCGAACGTGTGCTGGCCGGGCTCGACGAGGCCCCGGGAGGCGGCCAGGCGGCGTGAGCCCCGACTTCGAACGGCTCACGGTTTCGAATCTTTCCCGTCACTACGGCCGGCGCAAGGCACTGAGCCGCGTGTCGTTTGCCTGCGAGGCCGGCGACATTGTCGGTTTGCTCGGCCCGAACGGGGCGGGGAAGTCGACGCTGCTGGCCATTCTCGGCACGCTGCTGCAGGCATCCGAGGGCGGTGTCGAATACGGCTCGCACTCGCCCGCGACCGGTGGTTCGGGCCTGCGTGCGCGTATCGGCATGCTGGGGCACGACCTCTTCCTCTATCCCGAACTCACTGCGCACGAAAACCTGGTGTTCTTCGGCCGCCTCTATGGCGTGGCCAACGCACCCGAACCGGCACGCCTGGCGTTGGACCGCGCCGGCCTTGGCGATCGGGCAGACGACGCCGTTGGCGGCTTCTCGCGTGGTATGCGCCAGCGTGTCGCCCTGGAACGGGCGCTGCTGCACCAGCCCCGGCTGCTGCTGCTCGATGAGCCCTTCACCGGCCTGGACCAGGCATCATCTGCCGCGCTCGTCGGCCGGCTGCGCGACCAGCAGGCGCGCGGCGTCATCACCATCCTGGCCACCCACGATCTCGACGTCGTGGACGGCCTGCTGACGCGCGAGCTGTTCCTGCGCGGCGGGCGGTTGATGACGGTGACGGGTGGCGATGGTCCTTTGCGCGATCGGTATCGCGCCGCGGTGGCGTCGTGAAGCAGTTCGTCCGCGTGGCGTGGCTGGTGGTGCGCAAGGACCTGATGGTGGAGGCGCGCAGCATGGAAGTGCTGTCGACCACGCTGTTTTTCGCCGTGACGGTGGTGCTGATTTTCGCGTTCGGACTCGTCCGCGAGGGACGGGTGGTGGACGACGTGGCCCCGGCCATCCTGTGGATTGCCACGGCGTTTTCGGGCACGCTGGCGCTGGGGCGCACGTTCGAGCGCGAGCGGCAGGCCGACACGCTGCGGGCGCTGATGCTGGCCCCCGCCGACCGTCCCGCCATCTACGCCGGCAAGCTCGCCGGCATGCTGATGCTGCTGGCACTGGTCGAGGCCGTGCTGGTGCCGCTCATCGGCCTGCTGTTCCAGGCCCGTATTTTCGTACACCCCTGGCTGCTGCTGGCACTGCTGGCGGCGGGGACGACGGGGTTTGCCGCGGTCGGAACGCTGTTTGCGGCGATGCTGGTGCGCGCCCGCAGCCGCGACGTGCTGCTGCCGATCCTGTTGTATCCCATCACCGTTCCGGTCATGATCGCGGGCGTACGTGGGACGGCCGCCATTTTCCAGGCCGTGCCCGACGTGGCCATGGCGCAGTTCTGGGTGGCGCTGCTGGTGTTTTTCGATGTGGTGTTCGTGACGCTGGCGCTCTGGACGTTCGAGCCGCTCATGACGGAGTGAGGTAAGGCGTGACAAGAAGCAATCAGGTCCAGTTGCTGCTGGCCGGCGTGATGCTGGCCGTGGCGCCGTGGGTCATCAATGGCGCCCCATACGAGGTCACGATGGGCCTCGTGCAGAAGATTTTTTATTTCCACATGCCGGGGGCATGGCTCTTCCTCGTCGGCGCCATCTGGTCGGGTGTCGCCAGCGCGCTGGTGCTGTTCGGACGCAAGCAGCGCATGGACGCCTGGGCCATTGCCGCAGCCGAACTCACCGTGCTGTTCGGCGCCGTGGCACTGGTTACCGGGCCATTGTGGGCGCGCAAGGCCTGGGGCGTATGGTGGGTCTGGGAACCGCGCCTCACGTCGAGCCTGATCGTGTGGATGGTGTTCATTGCCTACCTGCTGCTGAGGCGATATGGCGGCCCCGGCTCGGACAAGCTGGGAGCGGGCCTGTCGCTGTTCGGCCTGGCGAACGTGCCCTTCGTGTACATCTCCGTCAACGTGTGGCGGACCATGCATCCGCAGACGACCGTGGTGCCGACGCTGCCCGTGTCGATGGGCGGACCGCTGTGGTTCTGCGTCACCGCCTTCCTGCTCCTGTTCCTGGCGCTCATGAGCATGCGGGCGCGTCTCGAACGGCAGCGCGGACGAATTGATGCCCTTTATCTGGCCGAGGACGAAGCGTGATGCGACTATTCCGAACCTTGTTGTGCGCGGCACTGCTGATGGCCGCTCCAGCTGTCTGGACACTGCCGGGTGGCACGGCCGTGGCCGCCGAAGGTCAGCCCTCGGCCGATGAGTTCGTGCCCATGTCCGAGGTGCCGCCGGAGGAGCAGATTCCGGCATTCCCGCTCGTCGCCGCGGCCTATGGCTTCGTGTGGGTGGCGGTGGTGGCGTACGTGTGGTCGCTGGGGCGCCGGCTCCAGACCGCCGAGCAGGAACTGGACGCGCTGGAGCGCCGGGGCCGCTGATGGACATCGGGCTGCCCTCGGCGGCGCACTTCATCTACATCCCGTTCGTACTGCTGGTGGGCATCGTCGTCGGCTGGGTGCTGGGTTCCCGCGCCGCACAGGATGCGTTTGCCGCCGAACTCCGCCGGCGGGAGAAGCGCATCAACTGATGCCGGGGACGCGTTATCGTCCCGAGGCGAGGCGAGTGGCCAGAATGGCGGGCAGACCCGCGGCAACGATGCGGGCTTGTGCGTCGGCCACGGGGTATTCGACCCGATGAATGGTGAGGCGGCGGGTCTCGGTATCGAGCAGGGCAAAGCCGGCGCGCGGGTCGCCGTCGCGCGGCTGGCCAATGGACCCCGGGTTGATCAGATAACGCGTCTCGTCACCCAGCGTAATGTCGAGAGGCCGCGCTGCGCCTGACGTCACCGTCGTCAGGCGGTTCCTGACGAGTCCATATCCCACCTGCACGTGCGTGTGACCGAACAGGCACACGGGCCGCCGCGCGGCATGCAGCGCGCGCAGTGCATCGAGGTCGTCGAATACGTAGGCATCTTCGTCGTAAGGCGTTCCGTGGCAGATCTCGAATGCCTCGTCGACGACGACCGGGCCGGTGGGCAGGGCTGCCAGCCAGGTGCGGTTGTCCGGCGTGAGCGTGTCCAGGGTCCAGTGGATGGCGTGGCGGGCGACGGCGTTGAAGCCGTCGGCTGGCGCGACGCCCGCCCCCACCTTGTCGTGGTTCCCGCGGATGAGCGCGTGCGGCGCCAGAGCACGGACACGGTCGATGACGGCGTTCGGGTCCGCGCCATATCCCACCAGGTCGCCCAGCACGATGGCGCGCTCCCATGACAGGTCACTGGCGGCCGCCAGCACGGCGTCGAGCGCCTGAAGGTTGGCGTGTATGTCGCTGATGACGAGATAACGCATCAGGTGTCCAGCCCGTCCACGATTTGGTCGACCAGCAGGTCCACGGGACCGCGGCTCGCGTCGACCCGGACCGGGGCGAGACGATAGGCGGCGAGGCGCTGATTATAGAGCCCCTCGAGCGCGCCTCGATCGGAGGCGAGAGGGCGGCGGCCGTCGGGCGGAATCCGTTCGAGTACGGTGGAGAAGGGCACGTCGAGCCAGATGACGAGCCCGTCGCGCAGCATCAGCTCGCGGTTGCGGGGATCGGAGAACGTTCCGCCGCCGGTGGCCACCACGGCGCCGCGCGTGGGCAGCAGGTCGATGAGTGCCTGCCGCTCGCAGGCACGGAAGTACGGCTCGCCGTGCTGGCGGAAGATGCCGGGGATGTCGCGGCGTTCGGACCGTTCGATGTGTTCGTCGATGTCCTCGGCGCGCCAGTCGAGCCGTTTGGCGAGCGCACGGGCCAGCGTCGACTTGCCGGCGCCCATGAAGCCCACCAGGTAAATCTTGTCGGTCTTCACTCGGTCTTTACAGGGCCCGCAGGCCGTTGAGGTCCTGAAAGAAGGACGGATAGGACACCGCCACCGCGTCCGCGCCCATGATCGTGGTGTCGCCGGATGCGCCGAGCGCGGCCACGGCAAAGGCCATGGCCAGACGGTGATCGTGATGCACGTCCACCGTGCCACCCGTGAGGCGGGAAGGGCGAATGGTGAAGCCGTCAGGCGCCTCGTCGGCATCCGCGCCCATGGCCCTGAGCCCGGCGACGAGTGCGGCAATCCGATCGCTTTCTTTCACGCGGAGTTCGCCGGCGCCGCTGACGCGGAGGCCGCCGCCAAATGTCGCCAGTGCCGCCAGTACGGGCAGTTCGTCGATCAGCGCGGGAACCTCGGCGGGCAGAATTTCTATCGGCTGCAGATGGTCATGGCGCACGCGCACCGAGCCCACGGGCTCGCCCCGGACATCCGTGGTGATCTCGATGTCCACCTGCGCGCCGAAGCGGCGCAGCACGTCGAGGATGGCCGTGCGGCTCGGGTTGAGACCGACGCCGTCAATCGTCACGTCGGCACCGGGTAAGCCTGCCGCGGCAGCAAGTGGGAACGCCGCCGACGAGATGTCGCCCGGCACGCGCAGGTCACGGGCCTCGAGCGTGCCGCCTCCCGTCACCGTAATGGTGCGCCCGTCCACGCGCGGTGGTGCGCCAAAGGCGTCGAGTGCGCGTTCGGTGTGGTCACGTGTTGCCGCGGGCTCTGTCACGCTGGTTTCCCCGTCCAGGTGCAGTCCGGCCAGCAGCACGGCGCTCTTCACCTGGGCGCTCGGTACCTCCGGCTGGTAGTGGATGGCGTGCAGGTTGCCGCCCCGGATGGTCAGCGGCGGACGGCCACCCTCCGCGGCCTCGAACGAGGCGCCCATATCGGAGAGCGGAGCCATGACGCGGCGCATGGGCCGGCGGGAAAGCGATGCGTCGCCGGTGAGCGTCGTGGTGAACGGGTGCGCTGCCAGGACGCCGGAGAGCAGGCGCATGGTCGTGCCCGAGTTGCCGCAGTCCAGCGGTCCGGCAGGGGGCACCAGTCCGCCCAGACCGCGTCCGGTGATACGAACCCGCCGGCCGGGCCCGGATTCTCGGACGATGGCCACGCCCAGCGACTCGAGGCAGGCCAGGGTGGACTCGCAGTCGGCGCCCGGGGCGTAGTTGGACAATGTCGACGTGCCGCTGGCCAGGGCGGCGAGAATGGCGTAGCGGTGCGAGATGGACTTGTCCCCGGGCACTTCCAGGCGGCCCCGCAGGGCACGGGCGGGCGCGATTACAACCGTCACAACCTTCAACTATAGCAACTTGACCCGGTTTCGAGCGCTATGGTACTTAAACGCGCACATGCGTGTGATGTGCGGCGTACCGTCGACCGGGAATCCATGAGCCCGCCTTCCGTTGTTCGTCTCGAATTTGGCAGCGCGTTCGACATGCTGGACTTCGTCCAGGTCGTCAGCGATCACCTCGGCCGCATGACCGGGTTGGACGAGGACGCGCTCCACTGGGTGAGCGTGGCCGTGCGCGAGTCGGGGGTGAACGCCATCAAGCACGGCAATCAGAACGACCACACCAAGCGTGTGGTGGTGGAGTTTTCCGCGACCCCCGCGGACTACATGGCCATTCGCGTGGCCGACCAGGGTGAAGGGTTCGATCCCGACACGCTGGCCGACCCGCTGGCGCCCGAAAACCTGCTCAAGGCGAGCGGGCGGGGTATTTTCCTCATTCGCAGCTTCATGAGCGAGGTCACGCTGCAGCGCGTGCCCGGCGGCGGCATGGAGGTGCTGATGGTGAAGAAGGTCACAGCAACCGCATCGTGAGTCCCGATCCCCGCTTTCTGGCCACGGCCGTCGAGGCCGTCGTACGTGCCGGCGACATCCATCTCTCGCGCTTCCGCTCCGGCGTTCGCATCGACAAGAAGGGCGCCATCGACATCGTCACCGAGGTAGACCTGGAGGTGGAACGGATGTTCCGCGCCATGGTTGCGGAGCGCTTCCCGGACCACGACGTGCTGGCCGAAGAGCTGGGGGGCGAGTCGACGGGCGCCTCGCACCGCTGGGTGTTCGATCCGCTGGACGGCACCACCAACTACGCACACGGGCTGCCCATCTTCTGCGCCTCGCTGGCGCTCGAAATCGATGGTGAGGCCGCCGTGGCCGCGGTCTACGATCCGACGCGGCGCGAGTTGTTCACAGCGGAACGCGGCGTTGGTGCGTGGCTCAACGGCGAGCCCCTGCGCGTGTCGAACACGGCCGTGCTGCTCGACGCATTGCTGGTGACCGGCTTCCCCTACACGGTGCAGCAGGAGCCGGAACGGTACCTCGACCTGTTCCGGGCCTTCATCACGCGCGCGCGGGCCGTCCGCCGGCTGGGTTCGGCGGCCATCGATCTCTGCTACGTGGCGGCCGGGCGGATGGACG
>CAZZGM010000140.1:0-7856 GCA_964653955.1 uncultured Bifidobacteriaceae bacterium
GTGGTGTATTACCCGTATGGCTTCCTGGGCGACAACGCCGAGAGCCAGCTCGAAGGCCGCATGGCGCTGGCCGCGCATCCGGACATCGAAGCGCGGCATCTGGACTGCCTCAATGACTCGCCGGCACTGCTGGACCTGCTGGTACAGCAGGTGCTTGCCGACGTCGCGTCCCGCCAGCCGCGTCCGGTACCGGACGCGGTACCCTGCTGAAAATCCGTCCCTTCCTGGCAAACATGCATCAACCACGGTAGCGCCGGCCGAGGCGCGCGGATACTTGGTCGTGCTCAAACAACCATCCCTCGCTGGCGGAAGCCAGGCCCTTCTCGACTTCGTCCCGGAACCAGGCGTCGTGGTCAACCGAGGCAGCCAACAGCTCGAGCGCCACCTGGTCGGCCGAACGCCCGGTTTCGGTCGCCAAACGGGTCAACTTGGCTTCGATCTCTGACGGTATTTGCAGGTTCATCAGGTCAGCTCACGCATAATCTTTATTCTCCGCGCAACGCGACGACTGGATCGATCCTGATGGCACGCAGCGCGGCATCAGGCATCCGAACGCGGCGGCAAGCACCAGAGCGAGAACCCCGCTGAGGTGACTGAGCGGGTCCATGGACGAGACGTCCACCAGCCAGGATCGCAGCAGCGGCATTAAAGACAGCGATGCGACAAGGCCAGCCACGAGCCCGGCCCCAACGGGAATCATGCCGGCTTTGAACACCAGCAGCAGAATGTCGCTGCTCGTGCCGCCCATGGCCATTCGCACGCCAATCTCCTGCGTACGTTTCCCCACCGAATGCGCCACCATCGCGTGAATGCCAACGGCTGCAAGGAGCAAGGCCATGACCGAAAACGCAAGGAACAACATGGCGAGCAGCCCGTTGTCGCGATAGCCCTGACCCATTCGCACTGAGAGAGGCAGCAGCGAAATCGACAGGTCCGGCGCCTGCGACTGAATCTCCTGGAGCACTTCACGCGCGGTTCCCGCAGACGATGACCGTGTGCGTACCAGGACATGTGCGAATCGAGCCGGTGCCTGCCCATACGGAACATAGAGCAACGGCCCCTGCTCCTGTCGCGTCGCATCGTCCTGCACGATGTTCGAGACGACTCCGACGATCGTTCGCCAACCCTCCTCGGCCTGTCCGTCGAACAATCGCACGCGTTTCCCGATCGCGTCTTCCTGTGCCCCGTATTGCTGGGCCCATCGCTGGTTCACGATCACGACAGGCACGGATGCACTCGTATCGGTATCGCTGAACGCTCGACCGGCTACGACCGTGGCCCGAAGCGTGTGAAAGTAGGCAGGACCGACACTGAGTGCGGACAGCATCGGGCGGCGCGCGGGTTCGACGGGCGGCTGCCCTTCCAGTTGAAACGGCACGGCCATGGAGCCGCCGGCCGGTAGGCGCGTGGTCACCGCCACGGACTCGACGCTCGGAAGCCGGGTCAGCCGCTGCTCGATCCGATCGAAAAACGCGACCTGAGCCTCCTGCGTTGGATACGCGGCCGCCGGTAGATTCAAGGTTGCGGTCATCACGTTCGTCACGTTGACGCCGACGTCGGCCGTGTAGATGTTGAGAAAGCTTCGGATCATGGCCCCGGCCCCAACCAGCAGTACGACCGCGAGAGCTGTCTCGCAGGCGATGAGCAGGTTCGACCGGACGGCGGCACCTCGTCCGCCGGACACACTGCGGCCGCCTTCCTTGAGCGCCGTGTTGAGATCGAGTCTCGACAATCGAATGGCCGGCGCCAGGCCAGACAGCACGCTGGCGCCAATGCAGACGGCAACCAGATAGCCCACCACGCGCACATCCATCGACAGGTCGACGAAATGCGCGTAGGGAAACAGGCTGAAGCCCGCGACTTCATAAACCCTGACACAGGCCCTGGCGAGCAGCAGTCCGCAGAGACTGCCCGGGACAGAGAGCGTCAGCGCTTCGATCAGCAGCTGCCGTACGATCCGCCAGCGCCCGGCCCCCAGTGCCAGGCGAAGCGACGTGTCCCGTGACCGATCGATCGCGCGGGCGAACATGAGGTTCGCGACATTCGCACAGGCGATCAGCAGGACAAAACCGACGGCGCCAATCATGACGCCAAAGATGGCGGTCGCTTTCGGTCCGACGAAGTGCTCGTTGAACGTCTGCACTTCGACGCGTGCGAACCCCTCGTGCGTCTCTGGATACGCGGCCGCCAACTGTTTCCCGATCAGCTCGACCTCGGCCCGGGCCGTCTGTTTGGCAGGAGCCTCGTCGTCGTACAAGTGGCCTTGGCGGTTCTGCTCTTGAGTGCCGCCACCGTATTCGTGCAGCATCTCTCGAATCTTCGCAATCAGGAGCTCGGCTTCCAACGTGCTTCGCTGCTGCTGGCCACACTCGATTCAACGAAGCTCGGCTACACGGGCGAACAACTGTTTGTGCCGTACCAGAATCTGCTGGGCCGCCTGGACGAAATTCCCGGCGTCCATTCGGTCACGCTCAGTGGGATCACACCAATTTCCGGTGCCGGCGCCTCCCGCTTCATCGAGGTGGAGGGTTTCGACGAGGCCCCGGAGGGGCGGCGCTATGTTCCGCTCAACTGGGTGGGGCCGCGGTATTTCGAAACGTTCGGCACACCGCTGCTGGCCGGACGCGATTTTGCTTTTGCGGATAGAGGCGGCCCTCCCGTGGCGATCGTCAACCGGGCCATGGCTCGCCACTACTTCGGCGACAGGAATCCGCTTGGGGGCCGGTTCCAACTGGTCTGGCCATCCAACAGCGGCATCACGGCCGCTCCCCCGG
This sequence comes from uncultured Bifidobacteriaceae bacterium, assembly GCA_964653955.1. Lineage (GTDB taxonomy): Bacteria > Acidobacteriota > Vicinamibacteria > Vicinamibacterales > UBA2999 > VFZN01. Next base: position 2,775 of record CAZZGM010000140.1, read on the forward strand.
ATCAGGTGTACGAGATTGTCGGCGTGGTCGCGGATGCAAAGTATATGGACCTGCGTGAGCCGCCACCGCGCACGATTTACTTCAACGCGTTCCAGGAGCCGCGGGCGTTCAATCGATTGGCTCTACGAACGACCGGCCACCCAGCTGCCGTGGCAACCGACGTACGCCGCATCGTTCAGGAAGAACTGAAAGCGCCCGCGGTCAGGGAGATGACGACGATGGACGCGCTGGTGGATACGTGGCTTGTGCAGGAACGGGTCATCGCGCTGCTTTCCAGCGTCTTTGCCGGTCTCAGCGCCCTGCTCGCGGCTCTGGGCCTTTATGGTCTGCTGGCCTACACCGTGACGCGTCGCACGAACGAAATCGGCATTCGCATGGCGCTCGGCGCGACGACATCCAATATCGCGCGACTGGTGCTTCGAGGTGCGCTCGGTCTGGTGTGCACCGGGCTGGTGATCGGCGTGCCGCTGGCCTTTCTGAGCCACCGTGCGGTCAGCCATGTGGTTGTCGACCTGCCCGCGGATGGTGTGTGGCCGCCGGCCGTCGCCGCGGTCATGATGCTGGCCGTCGCGCTGGCGGCTGCATACCTGCCCGCACGTCGCGCGGCGAACATCGAGCCCGTGGAAGCGCTACGGCTATGACCCGCCGGCGTGCGGCATGATGTCGCGCCCACCAGCCAACGGTAGCTCGTCGGCTGGTGATCGACGGCAATCATCCCCGCAAGTATGGATCACGGCTCCATAATTACAAGGTTGCCCCCATACCTGTTGGGCCATTCGGCGCCGAAATTTCAGGCGCGCCGTGGCAATGGTCTTGTCCAGGCCGGACGCTCAGTATTCGTTGAAGATGCGCGCAATCTCTTTCAGATCCTGTGTCCGGGTCAACGCCAGCATCAGCAGGATCCGCGCCTTCTGAGGCGTGAGATTGTCTGCCGGAACCATCTGCAGCGGCTCGTAGTCGGCCAGCGCAATCACCCGGCCGTTGCCCGGCCGGCTCGAGCGCACGAGCACCGGCCGCGTGTCGGCCGGCATCGACAGGAACGGCGTGACCGCTTCCCGCTCGCGAATCGACAGCAGACCGGCGCCGGTTCCGGCAAACACGAGCCCTTTGGCGCCACTCTTGACCAGCGCCTGCGCTACGACCGGCGTCGAATCGGCGTACGAATAGACGATGTCGACCTGCGGAAGCGACGTCAGCGTCCGCACGTCGAATTCGGATTGCGCGGTGTGACGCCTGGTGCTGCTCCGATAAAACACGACCGCGTCTGAATCGACATAGCCGAGCAGCCCCAGTTCCGGCGACTTGAAGGTCTCGACGCGATAGGTGTTGGTCTTGGTCACGTCGCGCGCGCTGTTGATCTCGTCGTTCAGGACCACCAGCGCGCCTTTCCCGTGCGCCTCGCGTGATATCGCGGTCCGGACGGCGTTGAGCAGGTTCAGCGGGCCATCGGCGCTGATGGCCGTCGCCGGCCGCATCGAGCCGACGAGCACGACCGGGCGTTCGTCCTTGACCGTGAGATTGAGAAAGTAGGCGGTCTCTTCGATGGTGTTGGTTCCGTGCGTCACCACGACACCGGCCACCGCGGGATCCGCGAACACCTCGTTGATGCGGCGCGCCAGCGTCAGCCAGTGGGTAATGGTGATGTCGGAGCTGTTGACGTTGGCGACCTGCTCGACTTTCACCGTCGCCAAGTTGGCGATTTCGGGAACGGCCGCCACCAGCTCCGTCCCCGGGACGGCACCCGCCTGATACTCCGCGAGGTTGGTCGACGAGGCGCCGCGGCCGGCAATGGTGCCGCCAGTGGAGAAAATCCACACCACCGGCAGTTCGGTGGCCGGTGGCGCGCTCTGCGCGAAACCGGGCGCGACCAAGGCCAGATTCACCAACAAGACGAGGCAGACGGACGCGAGGTGTCTCATGTTCGAGCCATCGTATGCCAAGCGAGGCCGGGAACGCGATCAGCGCTGCGATGTCCTCGACAAGGAGGACACGATGCCACGATTGCGCTGAAACGTTTGTCGGCCGGCACGCACCAACAGGTGGTCACTCACCGGCGAAGCGCTTCAGCACTCCCCTGCTGTACCACCACAGCGGGCCAGGGGCCACGTCCGGGGCGAGTCGAAGGGAGTCTTTGACATGGCGAAGAAACGCAGCCGTTCCCGCGAAGTACAGCCCCGCCAGCCGGGTGTCCGTCCATTCTTTCGCCCACGCGTCGTCGTGAAGTTCGCGGACTGGGTCGAGGTGCCCTATGTCGACGGCGCCGAGAAGCACATCGCCGCGCGCTACGGCCTGGGGCCGTGGGCGCAGATCGTCGAGGCGCATGGCGCGCTCACGTTGGTTCGGCTCTACACTTCGCTGCCCGCGGAGCGCATCCAGCAGCTGGTCGAGGACGCCGTGCGGCGCGACGACACTTACAAGCGTCCGCACCTGCTCACCTGGTTCACGGTCGATTGCCCCGAAGGCCTGAAGGCCGAAGAGCTCGCCAAACGTCTGCAGGCCTGGGACGTGGTGGAGAAGGCCTTTCCGGACGCACCCGCCGCCGATCCCGTGGTCATGCCGGACGACGACGTCCGCTTTCCGAATCAGGGGTATCTCGACGCGGCGCCCGACGGCATCAATGCGCCGTTCGCCTGGGCGCAGGCCGGCGGCGATGGCGCGGGACAGCGCATCATCGATCTCGAGCAGGGCTGGACGCTCAATCACGAGGATTTGAACGCACAAGGCGCGACGCTGTTGTTCGGCACACTCGTGAACGGCTCGCGCCCGCACGGCACGGCGGTGCTCGGAGAGATCTGCGCGGTCGACAACACGATTGGCTGTATCGGCATCACGCCGAATATCGCCGGTGTTGACGTCGTATCGCACAGCGGTTCGACAGCAAACGTCCCCGATGCCATTCTCGCCGCTGTCAATGCGCTCGAGTTCGGCAACGTGCTGCTGCTCGAAGTACAGACCGTCGCGCCGGATCCGTTCGGCGCGCCGGTCGAGATTCGCGACGATGTGTTCGAGGCCATCAGGCTGGCCTCCGCGCTCGGCATCATCGTCGTCGAGGCGGGCGGCAACGGCGCGAACAATCTGGACACCATCACCAACGGCGCCGGCCTGCAGGTTCTCAACCCGGCCAGCGCGAACTTCCGCGACTCGGGCGCGATCATCGTCGGCGCGGCATCGTCCACCGTGCCGCACACCCGAATGAACTTCAGTTCGTTCGGGGCCCGCGTGAACTGTTACGCGTGGGGTGAGAACGTCGACACCTGCTCATCGACCGCTGCCGGTTCGACGACGGCGTACACCGGGACGTTCAGCGGCACGTCGTCAGCTTCGCCAATCATCGCCGGAGCGGCGCTGGCGGTGCAGGGCGTGCTGCAGGCGGCCGCTGGATTCCGGCTCGGGCCCATCGAAATGCGCGCATTGCTCGGCAATCCCGCCACCGGCACCGCCTCGGCCAATCCGCCCGCCGATCGGATCGGCGTCATGCCGGACCTGCAGGCGATCCTCCCGACCGTCACCGGCCCGGGCCGGGCCGACGTTTACGTCCGCGACTTCGTTGGCGACGTTGGCGATTCGCATGCCGGCGCGATCTCCGCCAGCCCGGACGTCATCCTGCGCCCCGAGCCTGTTGCCGATCCGCAACTGGCCTATGGCGAAGGCAGCATGACGGAAAACAGTGCCACGCTCGGCTACGAAGCCGAAGCCGGGCAGGCCAACTCGATCTACGTGCGCGTGCGCAATCGTGGATCCGGGGCCGCTGGTGCGACGGTGGCCACCGTGTTCTGGTCCGAAGTGGCCGCGCTCGTCACGCCGGACATGTGGACGCTGGTCGGCAGCACGACGCTGCCGGCGGTACCTGCCGCGAACGTGCTTACCGTCTCGGACGAAATCGTCTGGCCGGCGTCCGCGATTCCCGGCGAAGGGCACTACTGCTTCGTGGCCATGCTCGACACGGCGGGCGACCCGGCGCCTCTGCTCACCGACCTGATGAACTTCGACAACTTCCGTTCGTTCATCCGCAACAACAACAACGTGACCTGGCGCAACTTCAACGTCGTCAACCACACGCCGGATCCGGGCGACCCGTCGGCGGCATTCCAGTTCGTGATGGCTGGTGCGCCGGACCGGCGGGCGCTGATGGCGCTGGACGTCATCGCGACGCTTCCCGGCCGCGCGCGCCTCTGGCTCGAGGCGCCGATTGCGCTGCTCCAGGCCTTGAAGGTGCGCGGTTCGATCGTGCCGGTCAGGGGCCAGCGGGGGATCGGACGGGTCGCCTGCATGACCAATGGTCTGCAGCGCATCGGCGCCATGCCCTTCCCGGCGAAGTTCCGCGCCCGTCCGCGGATCATCGTCGAGTTGCCGCAGGACGCCCGCCGTCATTCGGGCTTCCAGGTCAGCGTTCGGCAGGTGTTCATCGAGCAGGGGCTGAGCGAAGAAGTCGGACGTGTCACCTGGCACCTGGTCTCGCCCGAGTTCCTCGAGCGCCGCCGGCAGATCGAAGAATGCCTGTTCGGAAAGGCTGTGCGCGTGCGGCAAAGCCGTCGCTCGCGGTGAGCTCCCCCTTCGCACGTCGCGCGAAGGAGTATCCCCTTCGCGTGGCGTGCCAGCCGAGGCCGCAAGTGGAACGAGTGGTTCGTGAAGGTTGGTGAGCCAGGTTTGCGCGAGTTCGAACCAGGACGTGAACGGCGCTCGATGATCTGCGCGTGCCAGCTAGTGAGGTTCTGTCCTTGACGATGCGTCTGCGAACGTGGACGCCGCTCGTGCGCTTGGAATCAACGCGCACGTCGTCGAAGGGCCCGCCGCGGCGCGGCGTGTGCTGAAAGAGTACGGGGTTCTCTCGCCCGATTAGCGTGGCGCCGCCCCTTCGAACCCGGCGCGCGAGCGGCCCAGACAACGGCGTTGCCACTCGCCGAGGCCAGATGTTATAGTCTGGGTTTGCCAGTCGCATCGCGGCGTCCGCCGTGAAGCGACCACGCGGACAGCCCGGCAGCGTTTCTCGAACGAGCAACGAGCGTAGAGGACGGCCGGCGCGCCACCGAGTGGGCCCGTAGCTCAACTGGCAGAGCAGCAGACTCTTAATCTGTTGGTTGT
>CAZZGM010000141.1:0-7830 GCA_964653955.1 uncultured Bifidobacteriaceae bacterium
CAGGCGGCGTTCGGCGTTCGGGAAGGAGTTCCAGACCGGGACGCCGCAGAAGTGGGTGCCTTCGGTGCAGCGCGGCGAGACGATGCGGTTGCGGAGGACGCAGGGAGGGCCGAGGAAGCGTGCGAGCTGGGGGTGGACGGCCTGGACCTGCTGGATTTCGTCCATGGACGCCAGGTAAATCTCCTCCTGCGCGTTGAAGCAGGTGCGCAGCGTCCACTTGTGCTGCAGCGCCATGAACGACCCGGACTCGACCATGCGCAGGGCCTTGGCGTTGGGCAGCAGGTAGAGCGCGTGCTCCAGCGGCACGCCGAGCGCCAGCAGACGGTTCTTGGCCGTCCACGCATCACGAATGGCGCGGTCGTACACCGCACGCGCGGCGGCGTTCTGGCGGATGAGCCGAGGCGTCACCACGTCCGGTTCCACCGTGTCGGCAAAGGTCATCATCGGCCGCGAGGCCGGCACCATACGATGGCGCTGATCCTGCGAGTCGGCGGTGTGGCTCAGGCGCTTTTCGAAGACGTAGGCCGGATGGTTCAACGCGCGCATCAGCGGCGAATGATGCGAGACGTTGAGCATGTCGATGCGATAGGGGTTCCGCGCCGGGTTCATCACCCGGTCGATGGCCTCGGCATCGTCCATTTCGGCCGTGGTGAGGCCGAAAGTGGCGCGGATGGAATCGGCCACCACGCGTTCGGCACCGGCCGACCAGTCGCGCAGACGCGATACGCGGTTGCCCAGCCGGCGATCGAACTCGCGCGCAAAGGCGTCGCCCGACACGTGCGGCCGCGGAATGGCGGCCTCCGGCAGCTCGCCCTCGTCCAGCGTGTCGAGGCCCACCTTCTCGAAAAACATCGGGTCCACTTCCCGCACGAGGTCCACCATGGCGCCAATCACCATCCGGGCCTCGTAGGGCGTATCACCGGCGTTCATCATGCGGTGCAGGCGGTGCAGCACCAGGCCAGAAATGGTGTGGACCATCGAGGTGAAAGCGCCAATCGGGATGACGTAACGCGCCGTCTCGATGGCCTTCTTCTCCGCCTCGCGTTCCACCGCCTTCAGCCGCGCCGGCGTGTTGGTGGGACGGACGTACCGCAGCTCCTTCAAAATGGCCCAGGCATCGTCTTTCAGCAGGGCCGACAGTTCGGCGTACGCGTCCCAGGCGCGCAGCACCGCCTGCTCGTAAACGTCACGGGCTTCGCCCTCCAGCGGCGGCATGAACGCGCGCGGCTCGTTCAGCTTCACGTAGCGCTGGCTCGACTGCTCGGAGTTGTAGAACGGATAGGCGTGCAGGATGCTCCAGACGAACTGGCGCGACACGTTCTCGAGCCCGAACTCGAAGTGCGCGTGCTGGAACACCGTGTGGTGGCCACCCTCGAAGGTGAGCGGCCCGATGGAATCGCGCTGTTTTCCCGTCACCTCGTCGCGCGTGATGACACGCGGCGAATAGCAGGTGCGGGCGGCCGCAATCGCCCCGTCGTAGGGCGCACGCGGCGCGCTCAGCAGGGTGACACGAGGAGGTGAGGTGGACAACGCGACGGCAGGCATTTCGGAGTGTGCAGTATAAAGTTACGCGGCCGAGCTACGAGAATACCGGAAAGGCGATGCCTCCTTCACCCGTCTCACCATTTGAAGCGCTGTCCGCGCTCGCCCACCTCGGCTGGACGAACGCCTCCGCGGACGCGTTGGCGGCCGAGGCGGCACGTGCGGCCGCCGACCTCTGCGGCGCCGATGCGGCGCTGGTCGTGGAACCGGCGCCTGACGGGCGGCTGGTGGCCATCCGCGGCAGCCACGGCTGGCCCGCCCCACCAGCGCCAGACAGCCTTCCGCTGTCGGGCTGGCACGGCCTGGAGGCGTTTGGCGACAACGGCGAGGCGACGGTCGCCAACCTTCCACAAGTGACGGGTCCGCCCGGCCCCTGGACCACGGCCGGCCTGCGCTCGGCCGCCGCCGTGGCGGTGGGTGCAGCGGGCCACGCCGCCGGCATCCTGGCCGTCTACGCGCACCGCCCCGGCGCGTTCGACGGCACCACCATTACCGCGCTCCGGGGCATCGCCGCCCTGCTGGGGCTCGCCCTCCACCAGCAGGTACTCGACAGCGAACTCAGCCGCGAACGCGACGAACGATTCCGCCTGGCCGCCCTGGTCGAGGGGTCAGACGATGCCATCGTGAGTGCGGCACTGGACGGCACCATCCTCACGTGGAATCCGGGAGCCGAGCGGCTCTACGGACATGCCGCCCACGACATCATCGGACGCGACGTGTCGGAACTGCTCCCCGCCGACAGCGACGCCACACGTCACGACCTGGTGGACCGCCTGCGCGCAGGTCAGCGCATCCCCGCCTTCGACGCCATCCACCGGCGCAAGGATGGCACTCCCGTGACCGTATCGCTCAGCCTGTCACCCGTCCGCGATACCCGCGGCGAGGTCGTGGCATTTGCCGGCATTGCCCACGACATCACCGAAACACGCCGGCTCGAATCGCAGCTCCGGCAGGCCGCCCGCATGGAGGCGGTGGGACGGCTGGCCGGCGGCCTGGCGCACGACTTCAACAACATGCTCACGGTCATCGACGGCTACAGCGAGCTGCTGCTCCTGAAGCTGCCCGACGACAGCCCCATCCGCGAGCTGGTGGAAGAAATTCACCGGGCCGGGGAACGCGCCGCGGACCTGACGCGGCAGCTCATGGTGTTCAGCCGCAAGTCGATGGTGGAGCCGCAGGTGCTCGACGTCAGCGCGGTAGTGAGGGCCGACGTCGAAATGCTGGCCCGCATCATTGGCGAAGATATCGCCATCGAAACTTCGCTGGCCGCCAACCTCGAACACGTGATGTCCGATCGCACGCAGTTCGAGCAGGTGCTGGTCAATCTCGTGCTGAACGCCAGGGACGCCATGCCCACCGGCGGCCGCCTGGCCATCACCACCGAAAACGTCACCTTCGACGCACCGTTCCGTGCCGGACGCCACGAAGTGCCACCGGGCCAGTACGTGCTGCTGATGGTGCAGGACACGGGCGTGGGTATGGACGAGGCCACGCTGCAGCACATCTTCGACCCGTTCTTCACCACCAAAGGCAGCGGACACGGCACGGGACTCGGCCTGACGATGCTCCAGTCGTTCCTCATGCAGAGCGGCAGCCACGTCATCGTCGACAGCGAACCCGGGCGCGGAACGACGTTCCGCCTCTATCTGCCCACCGTGGCGCTGCCGGTGGCCGCACGTCCACGTACAGCCTCCGAAGCCGCCCCCGCGGGTACGGAAACCATCCTCGTGGTGGAAGACGACAACGCAGTGAGGGTGTATACGGAGTCGGTACTGAAAGCCGCCGGCTACGAAGTACTGACGGCGGCCGATGGCTCCGAGGCGCTGGACCAGGCACGCCAGGCCACGCACCCCATTCACCTGCTGATGGCGGATGTCGTGATGCCGGTGCTCGGGGGAAACGCCCTGGCCGAACAGTTCCGCGCCATTCACACCGGCGCGCGCGTGCTGTTCACGTCCGGCTACACGCCCGAGGCCGTGAGCCGGCGCGGCGTCACGATTCCACCGCCGCAGTTCCTCCAGAAGCCTTATTCACCGGCCGCGCTGTGCCGGAAAATCCGCAGCATCCTCGATGCCGCGTGACTACTCCTCGTCGTCTCCGCGGCGGACGTGGTAGCGGGAGTACTCTTCCAGGTAGGTGAGCGAATCGAACTGCGTCATGCGGTCGAAGAACAGGATGCCGTCCAGGTGATCCGTTTCGTGCTGGATGACGCGCGCCGGAAAATCGTGCGCTTCGATCTCGATACGCTTGCCTTCGCGGTTGAGGGCGCTGACGCGGATGTGCGGCGAGCGCGGCACGCGTCCGCGAATGTCGGGAATGCTGAGGCACCCCTCCCAGCCTTCGACCAGGCCACTGCCGAGCACGGTAATTTCGGGATTGATGATGGCTTGCGCGTCGCTTTCGCCATCGGCGTCGAGCACGGCCACGAACACGCGGAGGCTTTCGTGCACCTGCGGCGCGGCCAGGCCCACGCCAGAGTACTCCTCCATGGTCTCGATCATGTCGTCGATGAGGCGCTGGAACGCGTCGGTGCGGATTTCGTGCTTGTCCACGGGACGCGTGCGCTGGCGCAGCACGGGGTGCCCCATGCGCGACACTTTCAGGATGGCCATGGCAGAGGATTTTATACTGTGCGCCAGGTGCCCGACTGATGCTCGACCCTGTGTTCCGGTTCTGCCCCGTGTGCGGGGCCGCCTTCGAACCACGCGTGCTGCGCGTGGGAGAACCCGCCCGGCTGGTGTGTACGGCGGCCACCTGCGGGTTCATCTTCTATCTCGACCCCAAGGTGGCGGTGGGCACCATCATCACCGACCCCACCGGGCGCATCGTCCTGGTGAAGCGCGCCATCGAGCCTGGCTACGGCAAGTGGGTGTTTCCGGGCGGCTATGTGGACCGCGGCGAAGAGGTGACGCTGGCGGCCCGCCGCGAGGCCCGCGAAGAAGCCGGCCTCGACGTCAGGCTCGATCGCCTCGTGGGCATCTATTCGTACGCCGGCCGCACGCCCATCATCATCGTGTATGCGGCCACGCTCATGGGCGGCGAGCTGGCCGTGGACGAAGAGGGGCTGGAGGCGCGTTGGTTCGACGCCGGTGCCATCCCGTGGGACGACCTCGCGTTCACCAGCACGCGCGAAGCCCTCCGGGATTTTCTGTCGTAACGGCACCCCACACCGGCGCAACGAGCACCGGCAGACCGCGGTCAGAAGCGTTCGTACTCCGCCTTGACGCGTGCCGGCCAACCAGGTGTCAGATGGAAAGGTCGCGGCGGAGACGCTCCAGGCGGGTCACCAAATCTGGCGCCTCCTTCAACTCCGCCAACGGTGCGAGCTGCCGCCGCATGTATTCCCAGTCAAGGCCAGCCGCCTGGCGGATGAGGACACCCTCGACGTCAACCCAGTCCTTGGCTCGGTCGGCAAAGGCCTTGAGGACAACGAGATCCTCTGCGGAGCAGGTACGAAGGACGATATCGGAGGGATAGGTGAATGGTGTCGAACGTTCGACAACCAGCTGCTCGAACGGTAGACCGCCCAGGGCAATGTCCAGGCCGACTCCAGACGATGAACGCAGCAGCAGAACGCGGTTGATGTCCGCGAACCGCGCAGGATCGGGGATCCGGGACTCGAACGCCTCGAGGAGTGTCGACACGAACTGCTGCTCGTTCGCAAAGCCAGTCAGCAATGTCAGATCGACGTCAACCGTCTCCCTGGGTTCGCCCCAACGAAGTACCGCCAACCCGCCAATGAAGCTGTACTGCCAGCCATGCGCCTCGCAGACATCCCTTAACTCGGCGGCAGCAACAAAGAGTGGCGTCACGGCTGCCGAAGCCGACGAAACAGTCGCTGCTGCTCGATGAGGCCTGACGTGGGTTTGGGCGCTCGCGGTGGAACCGTGTAGTCCGCCGGCCCCGTCAGGAGTGCAATCGCCGAAAACACATCGAGTTCACGCAGCTCCCGACGGCGAATGCCTTCGAGGCGCGGACCGGCGTCCCGCCATGCCTGGACCCAGCGACGGCCCTGCGCCAGCTCCTCAGGCGTCCATGTATCCAACGCCGACGAACGTCGTGTCACGGTCCGATTGTACCCTGCGCCATCGAGCGCTGCCCGACCGGCGCTCCATGGCGCCGCGACAAGGCGAGACACGGGATCCGCGCCCTGGTCAGAAGCGTTCGTACTCCGCCTTCACCAGCTCCGCGCCATAGACACGCTCGAGGCGCCGGACGATGAAGTGGCCGCGCGCCATCTGCTGGAAGTGGTTCATGAACAGCACGTTCACGGTGCCACCGCCGGCGGCCCCCAGCAGCGGCACGGCCTGCGCTGCGAGCTTCTGCGACACGACGCCGCCAAACCGCGAGGCAATCTGGGCAATGAGGCGTACCAGCACGGGGGCGCCTTCTTCCACGAAGCCGCGCTGCGCGACGTATACGGCTGCCTCGTTCACCACACGTGCCAGCGCAGCACGTACCGCAAAATACGCCGACTCGGAGGCATCGTCTGCCGGCGACGTGCCGCCAAGCGCAAACACTTCGAGGCAGGCCATGCGCGCCTCGGCCGTCCCCAGCGTTTCGCCTTCGCTCCGCGCGATGTCGGCAATGGACCGCAGCATCAGCGTGGTGGACACGGGCAATTCGAGTGGCAGGCCGGCCAGCCCGAGCGCACCGCCGCCGGCACCGGTCACTGCCACGGCAATCTTGTGACCCACGTCCCACGAACGTGTGCGCGAACGGCGGTCGAGCGTGGTGAGCGCCACGTGCAGCGCCGTCTCCAGCGACTTGCGCGTGGCCGTGCCGACGATTTCCGCCCAGCGGCCGGGCAGCAATTCGAAGGCCTTCTCCACCGGCATGCCGATGATGCCGGTGATTCGCGCGGCAAAGCCGGGGTTTTCGAGCAGCGCTTTCGCGTAGCGCAGATCCGCCTCGTCTTGTGGAGAAAGCGTCACCGGTCGGAGTCCTCGCCTGCCAGTGTAACGCGCGAAACGTTTCACACCGGCCCAGTACTTCTGCAACATCCGGCCGCTACAACTGAGGTCACCCGGAAACGGACACGCGGACGCCAGCGCCTGCCGCACGTCCCACGGGAGGGAGACCACCATGATCAGCCATCACGACCACCACGACGGAGACCACGACGATTTCGGCGGACTGCACCGCGACCTCCGCGCGACCGGCGCGGCTCTGGACCGCCGCAGCTGGCTCAGGATGGCGGCGCGCCTCGGCGGCGCGGTCGGCACGCTGCAGCTCGTTGGCTGCGGCGACACGCCGACATCGCCCAGCGTCATCGACAACGGAACGTCCGATTCAGGCTCTTCGGGCACCGGCACTGACACCGGCACCGGGGCCTGCAGCCGCATCCCGGAAGAAACCGCCGGGCCTTATCCCGGCGACGGCTCGAACGGCCCCAATGCGCTCTCGACCAGCGGCGTCATCCGCAGCGATATCCGGTCCAGCTTCGGCGGCCTCAGTGGCGCGGCCGAGGGCATTCCGCTGACGCTGACCCTCACGCTGGTGTCGTCGACCACGTGCACACCCATTGCCGGCCGCGCCATTTATCTCTGGCACTGCGATCGCCAGGGCCGCTACTCGCTCTACTCGTCCGGCGTCACCAACCAGAACTTCCTGCGCGGCGTGCAGGAAGCCGATGCCGGCGGACGGGTGACGTTCACTACCATCTTCCCGGGCTGCTACACCGGCCGATGGCCGCACATCCACTTCGAGGTGTTCCCGAGTCTTGCCGCATCGACCAACGTCCGCAACACGATTGCCACCTCGCAGCTGGCGCTGCCCAGGGACGCCTGCGACGCGGTATACGCGACATCGGGCTACGAATCGAGCGTGCGGGCACTGGCCGGTGTAACGCTGGCCAGCGACAATGTCTTCCGCGACGGGGTGTCCCTGCAGCTGGCCACCGTGTCCGGCAGCCCGGCGGCAGGCTACACAGCGTCGCTGACCATTGCCGTGCCTGCGTGAGCAACCGCGGTCTGGTGTTCAATGATGACCATGGCGTGGTTCCGCAGCTTCTACTGGCGCATCGCGGCAAGCTTCGTCGTCCTGGTGGCGTTGGTGGTGGTCGGGCAGAGCGCCATCTTCAGCTACCTGCTGACGCGACCGTCCGGGGAGTTCGCGCCGCCGGATCCAAATCGTGACGCCGCCATCATTGCCGCCCGCGTGCGCGCGGCGCTGGACGCGAACAATGGCGCGGCACTCGATGAGGTGCTGCGCGACGCGGTCCGCGACAACCGTCAGCGTGTGTACCTGGTCCTGAGGGACGGACGCGAAGCAGCCAACACCAGTGAG
>CAZZGM010000142.1:0-7799 GCA_964653955.1 uncultured Bifidobacteriaceae bacterium
TCCCTGCGGCTGCGTGCCGCAGGGAGGTTCTCCACAAACGTCGGACACGCCTCGAGACCAGTCCGATGGCGCGAGTGTCGGCACACCTGGTGACACGCAGGCACAGGCTCGTGAGGGGAACGGCGCTGGCGGTGCTGGCGGACAACGCGGGGCGCTGCAGCGCGAGGCCGAGGAGCGCATGCGCGAGGCCCAGCAACTGGCCAGTGATCTTCGTGGTCAGCATCCCGAGCTGCGAAGCGGCATGGGGGGCACGCCGGAATCCTGGTACCCGAGCCTCTCGGCACCGGGCACCGAGTCGTTCAAGCAGGACTACGGTCGATGGGAGTCGCTGCGCGACAACCTGCTGCTGGCGCTCGAACGGACCGAAACACGGCTGTCGTCCCAGTTACGTGAGCGCGAGGCGCGCGAGCGCCTGAACGCCGGTGGGCATCAGGGCGCACCCGACGGTTACCGCTCGATGGTGGACCGCTACTATCAGTCGCTGGCCGCACCGCGCCGGGCGCCCCGTTAAGTCCCTCGGTTCACTTGTGTGGCGTGTTGTGGCGGGTTCTCGATCAGCAGCGATTGACCTGACATCGGCGTCGTTCGAGCCATGCGGCGCCGTTGGCCTCATCCACTCACGTGAGCTTCGAGGATAGGATTCCCCGAATCGTCTGCCATGCGCTTTGCGGTCTCGCTCCCCTGGTGGGGCTACGTGTTGGCTTTCGGGCTGGTGGGTGTGCTGGCCTGGGCCGCGTATGCCCGCGTGGCGGTGCCGCTGGGACGCGGTGCCCGCGCCGGTCTCGTGCTGCTTCGCGCCACCACACTCGCGCTCATTGTCATCGCCCTGCTCCGGCCGGTGGTGGCGGTGCCATCCGATGAAACCGACGTGCGTGTCGTGCCGCTGCTGGTGGACGTCTCGCGCAGCATGGGGATTGCGACGGTCGAAGAGTCCACGCGGCTCGACGCCGCTCGCGCGCTGGGGCGCCGGATCGAGGAGGCTCTCGGAACGAGCTACCGGGTGGAGTGGCTGTCGTTTGGCGACGAGGTGCGCCGGGCCACATCCGAGGGCCTGGAGGCCACGGCCGATCGTAGTGATCTGGCGGTTGCGCTCGAAGACGTGGCCGAACGATATGGTTCGCAGCGTATCCCGGGCGTGATCGTGCTGTCGGATGGTGGCGACACCTCCGGCCGTTCGGTCGATGCCGCACGGCTCGATGGGCTGCCGGTGTTTCCCGTGGGCGTCGGTGGCGTGAGCGAGTGGCACGACCGCGAGGTGTTGAGCGTCACGGCCGGCGAGCCGTTGCTGCCGGATGCCGCCATCGACATCAGTGTGTCGGCTGTGGTTCGTGGTGGTGGCACGGCAACCCAGCCGCTGGAGCTTCGGCTGCGCGCCAACGGCCGGCCGGTGGACGTGCGCCGGGTGACGCCTGCGGCCGATGGTGCACCGGTGCACGAGGTATTCACGGTGGCGCCGTCCTCGGATCAGCCCACGGTGTACACGGTGGAAATTCCACCGGCGCCTGGTGAGCTGACGAGCGACAACAATCGCCGCAGCGTGCTGGTGCCACCGCACGTCGCCCGCCGCAACGTGCTCATCGTCGAAGGCGCGCCCGGCTTCGAACACACGTTCCTGAAGCGTGCGCTGGCCGCCGACCCCGGTCTTTCGGTCGATGCCGTCGTCCGGAAGGGGCAGAACGATCAGGGGCAGGACACCTTCTATGTGCAGGCGGGTGAGAGCCGGGCGGCGGCGCTGTCGACGGGGTATCCGCAGACGCGCGAAGCACTGTTCCAGTACGACGCGGTGGTGTTCGGCAACGTGCAGGCGGATTTTTTCACGCGCGAGCAACTCGAACTGACGGCACGGTTCGTGGCCGAACGTGGTGGCGGTCTCCTCGTGCTGGGCGGGCGTTCGTTCGAGCGGCGCGGACTCACCGGAACGCCCCTCGAAGAGGTGCTGCCGGTGGACCTGACGGATCGGCAGACGCGTCTGGCCGCGCCGTCCGCGGCCGGCGAGGGCGTGGCCGTCAACGCGCCGGTTGTCACTGACGATGGCGCGGTGCATCCGGCGACGAGGCTGGCGGCGTTGCTGAGCGACAGCCGGGGACTGTGGCGGGAGTTGCCGGCACTGGCGTCCATCAACCTCGTCGGCGGGCCCCGTCCCGGCGCGCAGATTCTGGCGGTGACAGCCAGTCCGGGTGGCGATGCGCATCCGCTGGTTGCGGTGCAGCGCTACGGTCAGGGCCGGTCCATGGTGTTTGCCGGCGAAGCGTCGTGGCGCTGGCGCATGATGCGCCCGGCGGCCGACACCGTCTACGACACCATCTGGCGGCAGATGGTCCGCTGGGTAGCCATGGCGGCGGAAGGACAGGTGTCGGTGGTACCCATGTCGGTGGCCGTGCCCGGGCGCACCGAAGCAGTGGGGGTGACCGTGCGGACGCCGCGATTCGAACCAGCCGCCGACGCGGACGTCAGCATGACCATCACCGGACCGGATGGTGCGGTGCAGCATCACGAGGCCACGCTGGCCAGCCCGCGTGAGGGCCGTTATGCGGCGGCGGTACGCTTCGGACAGGCGGGCGTCTATCGTGTGGACGCGGAGGCGCGGCGGGGTGGGCTTCCGCTGGGCACGCACACACGGTACGTGCTGGCGGGAGGCGCGGACCTCGAGATGAGTGACCCGCAGGTGAACGAAGCAGCGCTGCGCCGCGTGGCGGCGGCCACGGGTGGGGAGTTCGTTGCGGCAGCGGAGATTGACACGCTCGGGACGCTGCTCGACCGTTCGGGCAGCGCCACCAGGACCACGGAACTTCGCGAGTTGTGGCACAACGCGTGGACGCTGCTCGCTATCATGGGATTGTTGGCCGCCGAGTGGCTGGCACGGCGCCGTGTCGGGCTTGCCTGATGCACGCGCGGCGGGTGCATGGCGGCGCGACGCGATTGATTCCGAGGGGAGCGTGATGGCAGACCACGGGACGGCAGGGACGGGCTGGCGGTCGCACGGATGGGCACTGGTGCTGACAGCGGTGCTGGCCGTGTGCCTGCCGGTGTCGGGTCAGACCGAGGCGCGTTGGGCGCTCATTGTCTCCGGTGCTTCTGGCGGTGAAAAGTATGCCGAACAGATGCAGCAGTGGCGGCAGACGCTGCAGTCGGCACTGGTGGACCGCTATGGTTTCGACGCCGCGAATGTGAAGGTGCTGGTCGACGAGGCGGCCGAAGGCGGCACCGTGGGATCGGCCGCGAACGTGAAGACGGCGCTCTCGGAAATACGCAAGGCGGCCGGCAAGGACGACCTCGTGCTGGTCGTGCTCCTGGGGCACGGCACGTTCGATGGTGACGCGGCGAAGTTCAACCTGGTTGGGCCCGACCTCACCGCGCGGGAGTGGAACCAGATGCTGTCGGGCGTCCCCGGCCGCCTCGTCGTCGTCAACACCACTTCGTCCAGTTATCCGTTTCTCGAGGCCCTCAAGGCCAAGGGGCGTGTGGTGATTACAGCCACCAACTCGGCGGCGCAGAAGTACGCCACCGTGTTTCCCGAATACTTCGTGAAGGCCATTGGCGAAGCATCGACGGACCTCGACAAGAACGGGCGCACGTCCATCTTCGAAGTGTTCGAGGCCACCAGTCTGGCGGTGAAGCAGCACTTCGACCAGCGCGGCCAACTGACCACGGAACGCGCGCTGCTCGACGACACGGGCAGCGGCACGGGTCGGGAGCAGGGCGGCGAAGGCCCAGACGGCGGCCTGGCACGCCTGTGGCACCTGGACGCCGAACTGGCGGCCGCCACCTCCGATCCGGAACTGGCCGCTCTGCTGCGACAGCAGCGGGCACTCGAAACCGAAGCCGAAGGTCTGAAGCAGCGGCGCGACGAGATGCCGGCCGAAGAGTGGCAGGCGGCTTACGAAAAGCTGATGATCGAACTTGCCCGAGTGTCCCAGGAAATCAGGAAAAAGGGAGACAGGTGAATCTGGCGAAGTGTTGAGGTGTTGATGTGATGATCTTCAGATCGACAGATTTTGCCGATCACCAGATCAACACATCCGCCAGATCACCAGATTCACTGTCTAGTTGCCCCACCACTCCACGCGTAGACGCTCGCGCAGGCACATCGGCCGGACCAGCACGATGCCGGCAATGAAGCCCATCACGTGCGCCCAGAATGCCACGCCGCCCGGTAACTCGCCGGCGGCACCGGCCGCGAACGAGCTCAGCCCACTGAGGAGTTGAAGGCCGAACCAGAGCCCGAGGAAGAAGAGCGCGGGCACCTCGAACAGCATCAGCGGGAAGGGCAGCAGCGTCAGTACCCGCGAGCGTGGATAGAGCAGCAGATACGCGCCCATCACGCCCGACACGGCGCCGCTGGCCCCCACCATGGGCGTGCGCGAGGCCGGGTCCATGGCCGTCTGGGCCAGGGCGGCGACGAGTCCGGTCACCAGGTAGAACACCACGAACCGGCGGTGGCCCAGGCGGTCCTCGACGTTATCGCCGAAGATCCACAGGTAGAGCAGATTGCCGCCCAGATGCGCCGGGCCGCCGTGGACGAACATCGAGGTGACGGCCGTAACCAGCGAGAAATCGGCCGGCACGAGGCCGAACCTGTAGAAGAACGCGTCGAGGCCGGCCGGTGGCAGCGACCACTGGTAAAGAAACACCAGGACATTGATGGTGATGAGCGTCACCGTCACGCCCGGCCAGGTTCGGGACGGGATGACGTCCTTGATGGGGATCATCGCGGGTCCGGTAAGATCGTGACATGAAATGCCGCGCCTGCAGCACCGAGATTGCCGACAACGCGTTGATCTGTTACCGGTGCGGGACAGCGACCAGCGAACCCCGCATTACTCCACCACCGGTCCGGCGGCGTGACGAGCGCGGCATGCCCGGGTGGGTGGTGCCGCTGGCGGCGGCTGCGGCCGGCGCCGCGGCGGCGGCGTGGGCGTGGTTCCAGTTTGCAGCGGGATAAGATACACGCACGCTGCTCATGCTGGATGCGCGCCTCGAAGTCCACGACGCACTGGGTCGCCGGGTCGTCCCGCTCGACAAACCCCAGGTCACCATCGGCCGGCGCACCGACAACGACGTGCGGCTGACGGGCAGTGATGTCTCGCGCGATCATGCCGAAATCGTCCGCGTCGAGGACACGTTCCTCCTGCGCGATCGCGGGTCACGCTACGGCACCTTCGTCAACGACGCGCAGGTCACCGAGCAGCATCTCGTCAGTGGCGATCGCCTGCGGTTTGGCCGCGCGCCTGGTTCCGACGTCGTCTTTCTGCGGGGGGATGGCGCGCCAACCGGCGAACGGGCGGCCACGGCCGTCAGTGACCTGCGCCAGCTGGCGACGCTGCTCGAAGGACTCCGCGCGCTCGGGACGGGCCGCGTGCTCGACGAGGTGCTGGCGCTCGTGCTCGATGCGGCCATCGAGATTACCGGCGCCGAGCGCGGTTTCGTGATGCTGGCCGGCGAGGGGGGCGCGCTCGACCTCAAGCTGGCCCGCGCGCGTGGCGGCGTCACCCTGCCGGGCAGCCAGTTCGACACCAGCCGCAAGATTCCCGAAGAGGTGTACGCCACCGGCGAACTGCGGATTGTCACCGACCTGCTGGACGGCGACCTGGCCAACGTCCACATGGGCACCGTGGCCCTCGGCATCAGGCACGTCGCCTGCGCACCGCTGCGGCTCGTACGGTATCTCGACCGGGCCGATGCGCCGAGTGAGCCGCGGACCATTGGCGTGCTGTATCTCGACTCCCGCGAGAAGCAGGGCCTGCTGGCCCCGCACACGCCGGCCGTGCTCGATACGCTGGCCACCGGCGCCGGTGCGGCCATCGAAAACGCGCGCCTGTACCGCGAGACGCTCGAGAATGCCCGCACCCAGCACGAACTGGAGATAGCCGCCGAAATCCAGCGGGCGCTCCTGCCCGACGGTGCGCAGAGCGGTGTGTTCTACGAGGCCAGCGGCACGTCCGTGCAGGCACAGACCATCGGCGGTGACTTTTACGACCTGCTCGAGGTGAGCGACGGGCGGTTCGGGTTCCTCGTCGGCGACGTCGCCGGCAAGGGGCCGGCCGCGGCACTCCTGACGTCGAAAATTCTCGGCATCTTCTCGGCGTTCGTGACGTGCGGCACCGAGCCGGCGGAGACGGTCACACGGATCAACGACGTCCTCACGCAGCGGGCCATTGGCGCCCGCTACGCCACGCTCATGTACGGACTGGTGTCGGCTGACGGCGAACTCACGTACTGCAGCGCCGGCCACAGCCCGGGCCTGGTCTTTGGCGTCGACGGCATCCGCCGCCTGTCGTCAGGCGGCGTGCCGGTGGGGCTGTTCGAGGATGCCGTCTACGAGTCGAGCCGCGTCACGCTGAGCCCCGGCGACACCGTGGTGCTCTACAGCGACGGCGTCACCGACGCGCTGTCGATGGAGGGCGAGGAGTTCGGCGAAGATCGCCTCGTGGCCGTCATTACCGAACACCACGGCCGGCCGGCGGCCGAGGTGTTGTTGCAGATCGTCGAGGCCGTGGAGACGTTTGCTGGCGGCGCGCCGCAGTTCGATGATGTGACGGCGCTGGTGGTGCGGTATCTGGGACCTGGCGGGAACCCGGGCTGAGTCAGCCGCGCTGGCCGCAGAGGGCGGCGGTTTATTGCCCCTTCAGCAGACGGGCTTCCACATCGGGCAGTGCGGCCAGCACCACGTCGCCCACCACCTGAAGACTGCGGGCGGTCACCTTGTCGAGCGTGTCGTCCGCCGTGTGCCACTCCGGATAATCCAGGTCGATCAGATCCACGGCCGGAATGCCGGCATCGAGAAACGCCATGTGGTCGTCTTCCACCGGCAGCGGCTCGTCGAGGAAGTGAGCGCCATGACCGATGCGGCGCGCCGTGGCCCAGAAGATATCCGTCAGCCACGGCGTGGAGTTGGTGTCGCGCCGCAGGTTGAGGTTGCGGTCGCCCACCATGTCCAGCAGGATCAGTGCCTTGATGGAGCGCAGCGTACCGTCCGTGCGTGCGGCTGCCACGTAGTGACGGCTGCCATAGGTGTGATTGGGCATGCGCCACTCGCCAAAGGCTTCTTCGCCGTCGAAGAACAGGAACTCGATCGTGAAGGGCGGCGTGGGCCTGGACTTCAGCACCCGCGCCAGTTCCAGCAGTACGCCCGTGCTGCTGCCGCCGTCGTTGGCACCAACGAAGCGGAACTCGTCGACCGGCTTGGTGTCGAAGTGACTGGCCAGGATGATCCGGTCCGTACGCTCGCCGGGTAGCGTGGCGAAGACGTTGGCCATCTTCACCGGTCCAATGGGCGTCGTGGCCTCGAACGCCTGCGTCTGCGGCGTGTAGCCGGCTTCCTCGAGCACGCGGCTGATGTAGTCGCGCGTCTTCTGATTGGCGGCCGATCCCGCGGGGCGGGGGCCGAGGGCCACCTGCTCGCGGACGTGTGTATAGGCGCGGGAACTGTCGAAGGCAGGTGGGGCCTGCGCGGCGGCGCAGGCGGTGAGCAGGACCAGCAGGGCGAAGACCGGTGAACGGCGGCAATGCATGTGGCGATTGTAGCCAGTCACCGGTCCTCCCCGGAACGGGTTGTGCGGACGCCCGCGCTAGGCGCGGGACGCCATCTGAACGTAGTCGCGCGTGTCCGCGCCGGTGTAGATCTGGCGCGGCCGGAAGATCTTCTGCTCCTGGTCGAGCAGCATCTCCTCCCACTGCGACACCCAGCCGACCGTGCGGGCAATGGCGAAGAGCACCGCGAACATGTCCACCGGGAAACCCATCGCCTGATAGATGAGGCCCGAGTAGAAGTCGACGTTCGGGTAGAGCTTGCGGCTGAT
>CAZZGM010000143.1:0-7768 GCA_964653955.1 uncultured Bifidobacteriaceae bacterium
AAGCGGGATCTAGGTCTCTACGGTTGGGCCTTCAAGACCGAGGATGCTGCAAAGGAGACTCACAAAAAACTCGCCGAGAGTTATGCTAACGAACCAGAACGATTCAAATTCTGGCTGGTAAAAAACGAGGTAGTGATGTTAGGCCGTGACCCTGGCACCACGGCTGGCTGTTTCCAACACTTCGAAAAGTTCATTCAAGAGCAGGTTGAAAACCTCGGAAAACAGTAGCCGTAAATCAAAGCCGACTGGCAGAGCGTCAACATCCGAAAACGTTCCAGACCTACATCACCATTACTGCTGCATCATGTGCTGAACTAAACTTACGCCGTCTGCGTTACCACCTTCTGGAGCCTTCTCATGCGCGCCGTGGTCTTTGCTTTAGCGATCGTCACAGGTCAAATCGTCTTCGCCGCGCAGCCCAGCAATACTGTGCAGCCCGACAAGAAAGACCTCCCCCAACCGCTCCCCGACAACATCGTCAAGGCGTGGACCGACGCCGGAGCCACCGCGGGTTGGATGAAGTACGACAACGACTTGGGCCTGTTTTTTCTTGAAAAGCCCGAGGTGGGTGTCGTTCCGGCGTTCAAGTTCGCGAAATGGAAAGAGGGCGTCGTGGCGAAGCTGCCTGTCCCGCAAGGGCAATTCGGGCTGTACCTGGCCAAGACCGAAATGCAGGACGCGGGACTCAAGGAATTGGCGAACTTCAAGAGCTTGGTCTCGCTCTGCCTGTGCGAGACCGAGGTCACGTTCGAGGCGGTCGAGGCATTTCAGAAATTGTTCCCGAAGTGCTTTATCTTTCATTGCTGATGCGTTAGTGAGATCTCTGTCCGTGGTTGCTGGAGACTCAATACAACGATTACCCTAACGAGAGGGTTGAGCCGCGTCCTTATTCGTTATGCCACAAGACACGACTACCGCTGTTGACCGTCGCGCCCTGAAGGTGCTCTGTGACACCTACTGGACGTCTGCTGGTTGGCGCGATGAGCGGTCGCGATCAACTCCGCCGGACGATTTCGAGTACGCGAAGCAAGCGGGAGTCATGTTCGACCCGGTCCGGGTGTCTCACGACGACATTGTGAAACGGGCGATAGCAGCTGTGCGCGCGGTAAAACGACAATTCGTAGCCGACGCATTCGTCGTCAGTTTGTCCTCAAGGCGTCTTGACCTGCGCTCGGCACTGGGCAACTTCGCGGCTTTCCAGCACATTGCGAAGCACCCCGCTCCGCGCGACCGTGAGCCTTGCCCGGTGTGTGGTGATTACGGCCGTAGGAAACAGCAGGAGGACTTGAACGTTCTCAACTTTGAGCGCTTCAAATGGGGCGGAGTGCGGCACGATCAGCCGCTGTATGCGAGCATGGATCTGAATCTGTTTCGAAAACTGGCTCGCGTCACCCCAAAGCCCGAAGATGTGGCCGTTTTCAAGGGCGTGTTGAAGGCCATCGAAGCCGCGGCACTGCTGCACGACACAGGCAAGCTGGCGGTGCCCGAACGCATCCTCAACAAGCCAGGCAAGCTCACCGTCACGGAGTTCGAGACGATGAAGCTGCACGTCGATGTTGGCGCCGATATCCTCTCCGCCATCGACTTCCCCTTCCCGGTGGTCCCCATTGTTCGCGCACACCACGAACGATGGGACGGCAAAGGTTATCCGAATGGCCTCGCGGGAACGGCCATCCCGATTGGCGCGCGCATTCTGTCGGTGGTGGACTGCTATGACGCGCTAACGTCGGACCGTCCGTACCGGACGGCGCTGACCGACGAACAGGCGCTCGATATCATCAGGGCCGGCAGAGGCACGATGTACGATCCGGACCTCGTCGATCTGTTCGAGAGAACCTTCCGCGACATTGGTCCCATCCGCGCCACGGCCTCTCCGGATCTGCAGAATGCCGTTCGTCTGATCAGCAACGCCGTGGCCGGGCCCGCGTTAGGTCCGGCGATGCAGGCCACGCCTGGCAACGGACTGGCGGCGGAACCCACGGTAACACCCGTGGCGGCCGACGGCCCCGAGGCATTGATGACGCTGATAAACCTCACGCGCATCATTGGCGGCCGGCCTACCGCCGCCGACGTCGCGGCCATGGTGTGGATGCACGTCCGTCACCTGGTCCCGCGCGCGAGCGGTGCCTTTTTTATGCTGGATGGAACCGGCAACACGCTGTCCGCCCGCTTTGCCGGCGGTGACGCGTCGGCCGTGCTGCAGGGCCTGACCGTGGACATCGGCGACAAGCTCACCGGCTGGGTCGCCGAACATCGCCAACCCATTGTCAATTCCGACGCCCAGCTCGATCTCGGCCCCGAAGCGGCCATTGCCGGCCTGCGCTTCTGCCTGGCCCTGCCACTGGATCGCCTGGGCGTGCTGTCGTTCTATGCCCCGGAACCCTTCGGCGACGATGAGGCGAGGATGCTGCAGATGGTGGCGCCACACCTGGCGCAGATGTTCGTGGCGCTCGAGGAACGTCCCGAAGCGGCGCCAGCGCGCACCAGATCCCGCTCGCCGCTCCGGATAGTGGGGGGAGGGTAAGAGCTTCGGGTTCCCGGGCGTGCCGCGCCGGGACCTATGCTTCCTTGCCTTGCGCCACCGGCACGACCGTGTCGCCGCCCAGTTGCTGGAACAGTGACAGGAGACCGGTATAGAGGAAGCCCACCTGGAACAGCATCAGGAAGGGCACGGTGCCGTAAATGCCGTTGGCCAGGGCGTAGAAGAGCGTGCCGGTGAAATAGAGCCCGAGCGCCACTTCGATGAGGGGCTGGATGGCCACCGACTGGCGGTACTTCTTGGTGGCCCAGTCGTCGGCGCGGCCTTCGACGCCGTACTTCGGCGTGCGCGCAAACTCGCTGGGCTTGTGGAACAGCGCCTCGAACACCGCGCGCGTGTTGTTGACGGCCAGGCCAATGCCGATGGACATGAGGAACGGCAGATACCGAAGGCGTTCGGTCCAGGTCTGCGGATAGAGCTCGCGCTGCGACACCATGTAGAAGTTGGCCACCGACGCCGTCGCCGCCATGAACAGCGGGATGTCGATGAGCATCATCTCGTACCAGCCCATGTTGTAGCGGATGATCATCGACGGCGCCATCAGCACCGACAACACGCACATCAGCGGGTAGTTGAGATTGGCCGACAGGTGAAAGAACGCCTCGGCCTTGACGTGCGCCGGCTGATTCGACCGCAGGATGCGCGGCATCAGCTTGAGGAACGTCTGGATGGACCCCTTCGCCCAGCGATGCTGCTGGCTCTTGAAGGCGTTCATCTCCACCGGCAGTTCGGCCGGGGCGACATGGTCCTGCACGAACACGAAACGCCAGCCTTTGAGCTGCGTCCGGTAGCTGAGGTCCAGATCCTCGGTCAGCGTGTCGTGCTGCCAGCCGCCGCCGTCGGCAATGGCCTCGCGGCGCCAGATGCCGGCCGTGCCGTTGAAGTTGAAGAAGCAGCCGCCGCGGTTACGCGAACCGTGTTCGAGCACGAAGTGTGCGTCCAGCAGGATGCTCTGGATCTTCGTCAGCAGCGAGTAGTCCTCGTTGATGTGGCCCCACCGGGCCTGCACCATGGCCACCGACGGGTCGGTGAAGTAGTGCACCGTCCGCATCAGGAAGTCGGGGCGCGGCAGGAAGTCGGCGTCGAAAATGGCCACGAACCGGCCACGCGCCACATCGAGCCCCGCGTCGAGCGCGCCGGCCTTGTAGCCGGTGCGGTCCTCGCGGTGGAGGTACTTGATGTCCACACCCTGGGCCGCGTGCCGGCGGACGGCCAGCTCGGCAATTTGCCGCGTTTCGTCGGTCGAGTCGTCCAGCACCTGGATTTCGAGCCGGTCCCGCGGGTAGTCGATGCGGCAGACCGCGTCGATGAGGCGGTCCACCACGTACATCTCGTTGAACAACGGGAGCTGGATGGTGACCGGCGGCAGCGAGTCGAACCGCTCCTTCGGCACGGGCTGCTCGTTCTTGTGCTTCATGTACAGGTACACCAGGTAGTAGCGGTGCCACCCGTAAACGGCAAGAATGAGCAGGACGAAGAAGTACGATGCGAGAATAAACGTATCGATCGGCGTCATGCTGGGCCTGGCGTTGGCGGGGCCAACGCAAACCCAGATTCTATTACGTCTCCCCAAAACCCCGGAAATCTGGCCCAAAGCTCGACCTTGGACGATGTGGCGATCGCCACATCACCACCTCACCAAATCTCCAGTTCTCCTATGTCCTTCTCCCTACGCCCCCTCGAATTTGACCGGATCGTCGCGGACGTCGCCGGGCTGGCGCTGACGCCGCTCGGACGGACGCGGCTGGAAGCGGTGAAGCCGGTGGGCGACCCGCAGGCCGTGGCCACGCTTCAGCGTGCCACGTCGGAAACCGTCCGCTTCTTCGAGCAGAACCCGGCGTTTCCGCTGCGGGCCGGGCAGGGGCTCAGCGAGGCGCTGGCCGGCCTCGGCGTGGAAGGCCGGCCGCTGGACCCGCTGGCGCTCAGGACGCTGGCGGACTTCATCGATTCGGTGGAACGGTCGCGCGCCGCGGTGCTGGCTGCCGCCGGCTCCTTCCCCATCCTCGAAGCCCTGGTCGGGCGCATTGCCAGCTTCGCCACGGAGGTGCAGGCCGTCCGCCGGGCGATTGACGCGTCCGGGGAGGTAACGGACGAGGCCAGTCCTGCGCTCCGCAACATCCGCGAGCGCCTGCGCCAGTTGCGCCAGCGCCTGCGCCACACGCTGGAGCAGTTTGCCCGCGGCCGCGACACGGCGAAGTACCTCCAGGACGAGGTGGTCACGGAACGCAACGGCCGGTTCGTCCTGCTGGTGCGCGCCGAACATCGCGCCAACGTCCCCGGCATCGTCCATGGCAGCTCCGCCAGCGGCGCCAGCCTGTTTCTGGAACCGGCCGCCACCGTCGAAATCAACAACGACATCGTCGAACTCGAAGAACGGGAGCGGGAGGAGATTTTCCGCATCCTGCTGGAGCTGACCGACCGCTTTCGGGCCCGCCCCGGGGACATGCGTGTGGTGGAGGAAGTGGCGACGGACCTGGACGTGCTTCAGGCCCGCGCGCAGTACAGCGCGAAGGTGGGCGGCATCGAACCGACGTTCGTGGCGGATCGGTCAATCGAGCTGCGGGACGCGCGTCATCCCCTGCTGGAAAAGGCCGTGCCCATTGACGTGGTGCTGGAACCACCCAGCCGCGTGCTGCTCATCACCGGTCCCAATACGGGCGGCAAGACCGTGGCGCTGAAGACCGCGGGACTCTTTGCGCTGATGGCGCAGTCGGGTCTGCACATTCCAGCGCGCGGGGCCCGGCTGCCCGTGTTCCGGTCCGTGTTTGCCGACATCGGCGACGAGCAGTCCATTGCCGCCAGCCTCAGCACGTTTTCCGCGCACATCACCAACCTGGTGTCCATGGACCGCGCGCTGCAACTGCCGGCCCTGGTGCTGCTCGACGAGGTGGGCACGGGCACGGACCCCAACGAAGGTGGCGCCCTGGCAACGGCGCTGGTCAATCACTTCAAGCAGCGCGGCGCGCACCTGATGGCCACCACCCACTTCGACGCCGTAAAAACATGGGGCACGGCCACGGCCGGCGTGACGGTGGCCGGCTTTGCCTTCGATCCGCAGACCTACGCGCCCACCTACCGGCTTGTGTACGGCGCACCGGGACGCAGCCTTGCCATCGAAATGGCACAGCGTATTGGACTGCCGGCGCCCGTGATTGCCGCCGCGCGCGGCTTTCTCGGCGACGATCAGAAACGTCTTCAGGCGCACCTGGATCGTATCGATGCGCAGGCACGCGCGCTCGATGCCGAGAAGCTACGGCTCGAACGCGAACGGCGCACGTTCAACGACGAGCGGCGCGACATCGAGCAGCGCGGAAAAGCCCTGGCCGAGCGTGAGGAGGCCTTCCGGAAACGGCTCAACGAAAAGGTGGAAGAACGCGTGCGTCAGGCGCGGCGCGATATCGACGCGGTGATTGCGGACCTGCGCGGCAAGTCGGACGCGCTCGTCGAACGTGCGGCGCGCGGCAGCGGAGGCCTCGGCGTCAACACCGGTGAATCCGGCGCCATCAGAGCCGACGCGCGCGCGGCCATCGAACGGATTGCCGAGGAGTTGCGGAACCCTGCATCAGCCACGTCGGGTGTGGCGCCCGGCGCGGGTGGTCGGCCCGCTCCATCCGCCGCGGCCACTCTTGGCGTCGGCGCGCGTGTCTCCATGGGCATGGGCCTCGAAGGCACGGTGGTGTCGATATCGGGCTCGCAGGTGGAAGTGGACATCCGCGGCAAACGGATGCGCGCGAAAGCGAAGGACCTCCGCGTGATTGGCGGCCCGCCCCAGGCACTGGGGACGAAGGGCGCGTCATCGCCGGAGCGCGTCCGCGTGAACGTGGACCTCGCCCCGCGCGAGGGTCTGCTGAGCGAGGTCAACGTCATCGGCCGCACGGTCGACGAAGCCGTCGATCGCGTCAGCCGCTTCCTCGACGAAACCATGGTCACCGACCTCCGCGAAGTCCGCATCGTCCATGGCATGGGCACGGGCCAGCTTCGCCGCGGCCTGCACGCCTTTCTGAAGGACCATCCGCTGGTGCTGTCGTACCGGCAGGCTCCCGACAATCAGGGAGGCGCGGGGGCGACGATCGTTGAGCTGAAAGACTAAGAGGGGAGAATCTGGCGATCTTGTGATGTGGTGATGTCGTGATCGAATCTGGGGAGTCACCTGAGCGCAATTCTCGTACGAGACCGGCATCCACACATCATCGTTCATCGAAATCATCGGCTAGTCCGGCCCACCACGACGTCCTGGCACCTCGTAGCAAAGCGCCACCATCCCGCTCGTGTAGGCCTTGACCTCCGTCAGGTGGAGGGCGACGTCGCTGTCGAGCTTGTCGAAGAACGGGATCCCATCACCAATCACGATCGGCAGGATCGAATAACGAACTTCGTCGGCCAGTCCGCGCCGGAGGCATTCGCCGCACACGACACCGCCTCCCACAAACCAGATAGAGCGAAACGCCGGGCGCAGGCGCCCGTTCACGAACTGTGCGAGATCGCCAGAGTAGAACTCGACAGCATCCCGGGTTCGCGGCAACGTGCGGCCGGTGAGCACGAAGACGGGCTTGTCTCCGTACGCCCACCCCGATCCATTGGCCTCGAAACCTAACGCGGTTTCGTAGGTTCGCGCCCCCATGACGTAACAATCGATCGACTCGAGAAAGGCCTCGACGAATTCCGGGGACATGGTGTCTCCGCCAGGGAATTCGTCCGAAGTCTCGAGCCAGTCGACGCGGCCGTCCTTTCGAGCGATGAAGCCGTCGAGGCTGGCCGCCATGTGGATCGTGACGCGGGAATCAGCGGTTGTCATCGTGTCGCTCCCGAGATGGGCATGCCGGCCACTCAACGCCCGAGCACCACGTCAATGCCATGCAGGATCTGTTCGAGGTGCTTCGGCGCCAGCCGCCCGACGCGCTCTGTCAGGAGCACGCGGTCGATCGTGATGATTTGAGAGGCATTGGCAACGGAGTCCTTCGGCAACTTCGTTGCTTTGGGTCGACAGCAGCGTGTTGCCCGGAGCACCAGCCCACGTCAGGTTGCTGGTGAGCGGCACGCACACCACCGTGGCGACCCGGCTGCGGTTCAAAGGGTTTCCCTGCACCACGACCACGGGCCAACGAAACCCGGGGCCGGAGCCCGTGGCCTCCGGAAGCTCGGCCCGCCACACGTCACGTTGCCCAACTTCTACCACTCGACTCGCTCAGCCGTCCGTCGGGCAGCGCCGGCAACCAATGGGTCCGCCAC
>CAZZGM010000144.1:0-7699 GCA_964653955.1 uncultured Bifidobacteriaceae bacterium
CGGCCCGGCACCTTCGTGGTGCGCTCGAACACGCGCTCGATCACCTGCGTGCCGAACCATCGCGCACCTGGTCGATTGTCATCACGCTCTACGGCGACGCCATTGTGCCGCGCGGTGGCTGCGTGTGGCTGGGGACGGTGCTGAAATTTTTCGATGCGCTCGGGATTGCCGATGGCGTCGTCCGCACCGCCATGTCGCGCCTGGCCGCCGATGGCTGGCTGGAGCGCAGCCGTGTCGGACGCAACAGTTTCTATCGTCTGGCGGCGAAGGGGCACGACACGTTCCGTCAGGCCACCGAACACATCTACAATCCGCAGCTTCCGCAGTGGGCGGGGTATTTCGACTTTGTCATTTCCAACGGCGGCGATCGCGATGCCGTGCGTGCAGCCATGAGCGAGGCCGGGTTTGGTGGACTGGCGGGCGATATGTGGATTGCACCGGCCGGGAGAGCGCTGCCCTCTGGTACCTCAGGCCGCTTTCGGCTGCGGCTGAGCGGCGACGGCGACACCAACCGCGCGCTGGCCGCACGCGTGTGGCCCGTCGACGAGATGCAGGCGGCCTACGAGCGGTTTCTGGCCGCGTTCACACCGCTGCGCGATGCGCTGGGTTCCACCGCGACACTCGACGACTGTGACGCGATGGTGGCGCGCGTGCTGCTGGTGCACGAGTATCGGCGGATCGTGCTGCGCGACCCGATGCTGCCGGTGGATATCCTGCCGGAGCAGTGGCCGGGGACGGCAGCGCGGCTGTTGTGCGCGGACATCTACGAGCAGGTCGTGCCGGCGTCCGAGCGCTGGCTCGATGCGAATGCCATTGGCGAAGACGGCGCGCCGCTGCCGGCGCCGAGAGGCATTCAGCAGCGCTTCTCGCGGGCCTGAGTGCCGGAAGGAAGGCCTCTCCCGCGGCTGCCAGCTCAGCAACTGAGGTGGTGTGCGAGTGTGCCTGTTGCTGTGCCGGCGAGGCTCATTGACTTGTAATGTTACATAAAATCGTTGAATTATATTTTTTGGTAACACATAATCAGGGGAACCAGTCAGAGGAGGGCCGATGTACGCACAGGCGCTGAATCAGGGACCTGAGGGCTCCGCGCATCAGGACGATCCGCAGCAGCTCGCACGATTCCAGGCACGCATCGACGCCGAAGAGCGGATCGAGCCGAACGACTGGATGCCCGCGGCATACCGCAAGACGCTGACGCGGCAGATTTCGCAGCACGCGCATTCCGAAATCGTCGGCATGCTGCCGGAAGGCAACTGGATCACACGTGCGCCATCGCTCCGCCGCAAGGCCGCGCTGCTGGCCAAGGTTCAGGACGAGTGCGGCCACGGGATGTATCTCTACGCCGCGGCGGAAACGCTCGGGGCGTCGCGCGAAGAGCTCGTCGATCAGATGTTGACGGGGAAGGCGAAGTACTCCTCCATCTTCAACTACCCGACGCTGACCTGGGCGGACATCGGTGCCATTGGTTGGCTGGTGGATGGCGCGGCGATCATGAACCAGATTCCGCTGTGCCGCTGTTCGTACGGCCCCTACGGGCGCGCGATGATTCGCGTCTGCAAGGAGGAGTCGTTCCACCAGCGCCAGGGCTACGAGATCATGCTGACGCTGTCGCGCGGCACACCGGAACAGAAGGCGATGGCACAGGACGCGCTCAACCGCTGGTGGTGGCCGTGCCTGATGATGTTCGGGCCGCCCGATGCGCAGAGTCAGCACTCCGACGCATCGATTCGCTGGAAGATCAAACGCTTCTCGAACGACGACCTGCGCCAGAAGTTCGTCGACGCGACCGTGCCGCAGGCGCACTACCTCGGGCTGACCATGCCCGACCCGGCGCTGAAGTTCAACGAAGACACGCAGCACTGGGAGTTTGGCGAGATCGACTGGACCGAGTTCAAGCAGGTGCTGGCCGGCAACGGCCCATGCAATCGTGACCGGATGGCGGCGCGGCGCAAGGCGCACACCGACGGTGCCTGGGTGCGGGCTGCGGCGCAGGCCTACGCCGACAAGCAGGCGGCACGGCAGCCGCACGCCGCCGCCAGTTGATCGATCCCATCGTCAAGGAGCATCCCGTGGCCACACCGACAACTCAGCTCTGGGAAGTGTTCATCCGGAGCCGCAACGGACTCGCCCACAAACACGTCGGTTCACTCCATGCCACCGACGCGACACTGGCGCTGCACGCCGCCCGCGATCTCTATACGCGCCGTGGCGAGGGACTGTCGATCTGGGTCGTGCCGTCGGCGGCCATCACCGCTTCGGACCCCGGCGACAAGGACATGATGTTCGAGCCGACCAGCTCGAAGGTCTATCGACATCCGACGTTCTACGACGTTCCGGACGAAGTCGAGCACATGTAGGGATGGTGCCTGTGTCCACCAACACCACTCGGGAAGTCGTATCGTCCGGCTCGATTGCCGTGGCCGAGACGCCGCTGGTGCGCTATGCGCTCGGCCGGGCCGACGATGCGCTGGTGCTCGGGCATCGGCTGTCGGAATGGTGCGGGCATGCACCGATGCTCGAAGAGGACATGGCGCTGGCCAATATGGCGCTGGACCTCATCGGTCAGGCCCGCGTGCTCTATTCGTACGTCGCCGAGCTCGAAGGCGTGGGACGTACCGAAGACGACTACGCCTACCTGCGTGACGTCGTCAACTATCGCAACCTGCTGCTGGTGGAACAGCCGAACGGTGACTTCGCGCAGACGCTGGTCCGCCAGTTTCTGTATGCGGCGTTCGTGGATCCGTACTGGCGCGCGCTGACCGGTTCGAAGGACGAAACGCTGGCCGCGCTGGCCGCCAAGGCGGAGAAAGAATCCGCGTATCACGTGCGCCACTCAGCGGAATGGATGATTCGGCTTGGTGACGGCACCGAGGAGAGTCATCAACGCGCGCAGGAAGCGCTGGACGACCTGTGGCGGTTCACCGGCGAGCTGTTTGTCGTGGACGACAGCGAACGCGAGCTGATCGAGCAGGGCATCACGGTCGATCCGGAAACGGTACGCGCCGCGTGGCACGACACGGTGTCGCAGGTGCTGGCGCAGGCCACGCTTGCCGTGCCGCAGCAGGAGTGGATGCAGATGGGCGGTCGCGACGGCCGTCATACCGAGCACCTCGGCCATCTGTTGAGCGATCTGCAGTACATGCAGCGCGCCTTCCCGGGAGCGGCGTGGTGACGTCCCCACAGCCGGCGCGGAATCTCGAGGCGCTGTGCGAAGACGTGCGCCGGGTTGCTGGCGCCGTGGTCGATCCGGAAATTCCGGTGCTGACGATTGCCGATCTCGGCGTGCTGCGCGACGTCCGCGTCGTGGACGGCGTCATCGAAGTAGCCATCACGCCCACGTATTCCGGGTGCCCGGCCATGAACATGATCAAGGCCGAAATCGAAAGCGCCGTGGCGCGCGCGGGCCTGGCGCCCGTGGTGGTGAAGACGGTGCTGTCGCCGGCCTGGACCACCGACTGGATGACCGACGAAGGCCGCCGCCGGCTGCTGGATTACGGCATTGCGCCGCCGGCGAAAGGTGCCGGCCGCCGTGCGCTGTTCGCGCGCGAGGTGGTGGCCTGCCCGGCGTGCGGCTCCGAGGACACCACGCTGCTCGCGCCGTTCGGCTCCACGTCGTGCAAGGCGCTCTGGCGGTGCAACGGCTGCCTGGAGCCGTTCGAATATTTCAAGTGCCACTGACCGTCCGTATGCCGAGCCTCAAGCCCACCTTCCATCGCCTTGCCGTTCGTGACATCCGGCGGGAAACCGACGAGGCCGTGTCGGTCGCGTTCGACGTACCGCCCGACCTGGCCGAGGCCTATACGTTTACGCCCGGCCAGTACCTCACCCTGCGATCCACCATCGACGGCTACGACATCCGCCGTTCCTACTCGATCTGCTCGGGTGCTGACGATGGTGAGCTGCGGATTGCGGTGAAGCGGGTCGACAATGGCCGCTTTTCGAGCTGGATGAACGGTGACGTGAAGGCCGGTGATGTCATTGACGTGATGACGCCCACCGGCCGGTTCGGCCCGCGTGTGACACGCGACGGTCGCATCCATGTGGCGTTCGTGGCCGGATCGGGCATTACCCCGGTGCTGTCGATTGTGCGCAGCGTGCTCGGGTGGGAGCCGAACAGCCGCTTCTTTCTTTTCTATGGAAATCGCTCGGGTCGCGACGTGCTGTTCCGGGAAGAAATTGCCGAGCTGAAGGACCGTTTCGTGGATCGCCTGTCGGTGCTGCACGTTCTGTCGCGCGAAGAGCAGGACCTTGGCATTCTCGGGGGACGGCTGGATGGCGAGAAGGTGCGGCTGCTGCTGAGCGCGATGGTACCGGCGGCGCTGGTGGACGAAGTGTATCTGTGTGGACCAGCAGGCATGCTGGAAGCCGTGGAGCCGGTGCTGAAGGACCTTGGTATTGCCGGCGAGCAGATTCACGTGGAGCGGTTCGTGTCGGCCAACGATGGCACGCCGCGCCGCCCGCCAGTGGAGGTGCCGCCGGACGCGCCGGCCAAACACGTGGCGGCGCTCATTGTCGACGGCAAGCGTCGCGAAGTGCCGGTAGCCGAAGGGGAGACCGTGCTCGACGCCGCGCTGCGCGCCGGCCTCGACCTGCCGTTTGCCTGCAAGGGCGGCATGTGCGCCACGTGCCGGGCCAAGGTGGTCGAGGGAACCGCCGAGATGGCTGTGAACTACTCCCTGGAGCCGTGGGAGAAGGACGCCGGCTTCGTGCTCACCTGTCAGGCGCATCCCACCAGCCCGCGCATCGTCGTCGACTACGACCACGTGTAGCCGGAGGCAGCGCTGTCTGCGCCTCGGCCGGGCGGCTGATGTGCCAGCCAGGCACGGCTTTCGCGCCCAGGCTGTGTTCCGGCGAGCGTCAGCGCGATGCGCTGGCGGTGGTGCGTGAGTGGCCGCGAAATTCCGCAATCAGCGTTTCGCCGCACGTCACGCGCACGTCGTAGATGCCCGAGCGGCCCTGGCGCGCGATTTCGCGCGCGGTGGCAACCAGCCGGTCGTCGAGCCGGCCCGGGTTCAGGTAGGTGATGGTGCAGTGCGCGGCCACCGTGCGCGCGCCGTAGGAGTTGCAGGCAAACGCGAAGGCGCTGTCGGCCAGCGAAAAGATGAAGCCGCCGTGTGCGATGTCGTGACCGTTGACCATCGTGGACGTGATGGTCATGCCGAGCACGGCGCGGCCGGGACCAATCTCCAGTAGTTCCATGCCGAGGGCCTGGCTGGCGCGGTCGTTGTCCCACATCGTCCGAGCGGCGCGTTCGGCCAGCGCCTGCGGGTTTTCGCTGGAGGTCATTCGCGGCCGGTGAAGTTCGGCGCACGCTTCTGCGTAAACGCCAGGACGCCTTCGGCATAGTCGGGCGTCCGTCCTGCGCGCCGCTGGAGGTCGCGTTCGAGATCGAGCTGGGCATCGAGCGTGTTGCTCGAGGAGGCGTTGAGCCCTTCCTTGATCAGCGCCAGCGTCACGGTGGGCTGCGTGGCCAGATGCGCGGTCAGTGCCTCCGCCTCGTGTGCCAGCGCATCGTCGTCTGCGACTTTCCAGATGAGGCCCCAGGCCTGCGCCTGTTCTGCCGACAGCGGCTCGCCGAGCAGCGCCAGGCCGCGCGCGCGGGCGTCGCCGGCGAGACGAGGGAGGAAAAAGGTGCCACCGGAGTCGGGGATGAGGCCGATTTTGGCGAAGGCCTGGATGAACTTCGCGCCGCGGGCAGCAATGACAATGTCGCACGCGAAGGCGATGTTGGCGCCTGCGCCGGCAGCAACGCCGTTGACGGCACAGACAATGGGCTTGCGGAGCGAGCGGAGGCGGCGGATGAGCGGGTTGTAGAAGGTGTCGACAACCGCGCCGAGATCGGCGCCTTCGGTGACGTCGCTCAGGTCCTGGCCGGCGCAGAATCCGCGGCCGGCACCCGTGAGGAGCACGGCACGGCACGACTCGTCGGCGGCAATCTCATCCAGCGCGGCGGCCAACTCGCGGTGGAGCGTCTGGTTGAACGAGTTCAGGCGATCGGGCCTGTTCAGGGTGAGTCTGGTCCAGGTGTCTCGACGCTCGACCAGCAGTACGGAATCCATGCGCCCTCCGGGGGTGTCGGTTACTGGTGAAACCGCTTGAATTAACCGACCGAACGGTTAATGTTTTGATGGAACAACATTCATTGTCAACCAACATGCGTCGGCGTAGCGGCGAGGATCGAACGCGGCGGTGAGGAACGAATGAGCGAACTGTTCGAGAAACACAAGGCGCTGCTCGACGAAGCTGTCACAGCCATCGAGCGCCGCACCTTCTGGAGTCCGTTCTCGGAGGTCCCGCGAACATACGGCGAGGCCGCGCCTGCGGCCGGGAAGGCTGCCTACGAGGCGCTGCTCGGACAACCGTTCGATCTCGATCAGCCGGCGCAGACACGTGTCGGCGCTGAAGTGTCGCCGTTCGGGTCACCGCTCGGCATCACCTATCCGGCCGCGGATGCGGACACGCTCGTGAGTGCGGCCCGCACGGCGGCGCCGGGTTGGGCGTCCACGACGGTGGAGCAGCGTGTCGGCATCGCAATCGAGATCGTTGCGCGGCTGAACGCGGCCAGCTTCCAGATGGCGCACGCCGTGGAACACACCACCGGACAGGCGTTTGCGATGGCGTTCCAGGCCGGCGGTCCTCATGCACAGGATCGCGCCGTCGAGGCCATTGCCCACGCGTACGGTGCGATGATGCGCGTCCCGCGGACGTCACGCTGGGAGAAGCCCATCGGCCGTACCGCGACCATTCGCCTCGACAAGGCGTTTCATCTGGTGCCGCGCGGCATTGCGCTGGTCATTGGCTGCGCCACGTTCCCCACCTGGAACAGCTATCCGGCGCTCTTCGCGGATCTCGCCACCGGCAACGCCGTCATCGTCAAACCGCATCCGGGCGCCATTCTGCCGCTGGCGCTGACGGTGAAGATTGGCCGCCAGGTGCTCGCCGAGCAGGGCTTCGATCCGAACGTGCTGCTGCTGGCGCCGGACACGCCGGAGGAACCAATCACGAAAGTGCTGGCCACGCACGAGGCCATCGGGCTCGTCGACTTCACTGGTTCCCCGGCATTTGGCGAGTGGCTGCGCCACAACGTGCGCGACAAGCTGGTGTTTACCGAAGAAGCCGGCGTCAACACCATGGTCATAGCCGGTACCGACGCGTTTGGTGCGATGTGCCAGAACATCGCGTTTTCGCTGTCGCTTTACAGCGGCCAGATGTGCACCACCCCGCAGTGCCTGTTCGTGCCGCGCGGCGGCATCGAGACGGACGAGGGACACAAGAGTTTTGACGAAGTGGCGGCGGGCATTGCCGGCGCCATCGATGCGCTGTTGTCCGACAACGATCGCGCGGCGGCCGTGCTGGGCGCCATCCAGAATCCGGCCACGCTCGCGCGGGTCGACGCGGCGCGCAGCCTGGGCCGCGTCGTGCGCGACAGCGCGAGTCTTGGCACGGCAGCCCGCACGGCCAGTCCGCTGCTGCTGGCCGTGGAGGCCGCCGACGAAGCGGCCTATCTCGAGGAGCGCTTCGGTCCGATCAGCTTCATCGTGGCCACCGACAGTGTCGACGAGGCACTGACCCGCGCGGCCGATGCGGCGCGGCGCAAGGGCGCCATTACTGCGGCTCTTTATGCGACCGACGAAGCCACGATTGCCAGAGCGGCCGAACTGTCGGCTCGCGCCGGGGTTCCGTTGTCGGTCAACCTCAC
>CAZZGM010000145.1:0-442 GCA_964653955.1 uncultured Bifidobacteriaceae bacterium
ATCCAGGAATACATCAAGAAGCCGGGGCGCGACATCCGCGCCTTCCAGGTGGGCCCCGAGACGATTTGCGCCATCTACCGCAACTCGTCGAACTGGATCACCAACACGGCGCGCGGCGGCACGTCGGCCAACTGTCCGGTGACGCCGGAAATTGCCGACATCTGCACCCGCGCGGCCCGTGCCTGCGGCGGCGGGGTGGTGGCGCTGGATCTGTTCGAAGATCCCGATCGCGGGCTGCTGGTGAACGAAGTGAACTACACGATGGAGTTCCGCAACAGCATCGAGCCGACCGGCGTCGACATCCCCGAGCGGATGGTCGACTTCTGCCTGAACGTCGCGCGCAACGGCTGGGACACGGCCAACGGGTTCAGCGCCGCGGACTCCACCCGTCTGGCGGCCATCTCGCTGGCCGATGGCGCGTCGGTGTAAGGCCCGATGACCA
>CAZZGM010000145.1:452-6415 GCA_964653955.1 uncultured Bifidobacteriaceae bacterium
GTCATTGCTGGATACCGGCTTTCGCCGGTATGACGGATTGCGTGGATCGTCCCGAGGCAGTCCTCACCATGGCAAACAAGACCATCAAGGCAGCGGTGCTCGGCGCGTCCGGCTATACCGGCGGCGAACTGCTGCGCCTGCTGCTGGCACACCCGAACGTGGACGTGAAGCAGGCCACCAGTGAACGGCTGGACGGACAGTTCGTCCACTTCACGCACCCCAACCTGCGGCCAGCCCCTGGCTCCGGGCGCGTGCCGCTCAAGTTCACCACCTCGTCGGCACTCGAGCCTTGTGATCTGCTGTTTCTGTGCCTGCCGCACGGCGGCGCCATGGGACGCATCGAGCAGTTCGCCGCGCTGGCGCCGCGCATCGTCGACCTGAGCGCCGACTTCCGGCTGCGCGATGCCGCGGGATACGACCGTTGGTACGGCAAGCCGCATGCGAATCCGGAGTGGCTGTCGAAGTTCGTCTACGGACTGCCCGAACTGCACCGTACGGAAATCTCCGGCACCCGTTACGTGAGCGGCGTCGGCTGCAACGCGACCGCCACCAACCTCGCCATCTGGCCGCTGGCGAAAGCCGGCCTCATCGACACCGTCCGCGGCGTCATCTGTGAGGTGAAAGTCGGCAGCAGCGAAGGCGGCGCCGCCGCCAGCGATGCCACGCATCATCCGGAGCGCGCGGGCGTCATGCGCAGCTTCGCACCAACGGGACATCGCCATACGGCCGAAGTCGTGCAGGCGCTCGCCCTGGCGAACGTCACGACCGACGTGCACCTGAGCGCCACGGCCATCGACAACGTGCGCGGCGTGCTGGCCACGGCGCACGTCTTCGTGCGGGAAGGCGTGGCCGAACGTGATCTGTGGAAGGCGTATCGCGAGGCCTACGGCAAAGAACCGTTCGTCCGCCTGGTCAAGGAACGTACGGGGCTCTATCGTTATCCCGAACCGAAAATCCTCGCCGGCAGCAACTTCGCCGACGTCGGGTTCGAGTTCGACCCGTCCACGCGCCGCGTCGTCGCGCTCTGCGCCATCGACAACCTGATGAAAGGCGCCGCCGGCACCGCCGTCCAGTGCGCCAACCTGATGCTCGGCTGGGACGAAACGCTCGGCCTCGACTTCCAGGGACTTCATCCGATCTGACGATCTCGCGACCTCGTGATGTTGTGATCTGTAATGTTGTGACGTTGTGATCTTGTGAACCCCATGATCGTTTTGAAAGTTGGAGGCGGCACCAGCCTCGATATCGATGCCGTGGTGGCCGACATCGTCTCGCTGCAGCAGGCGGGCACCCGGGTGCTGCTGGTGCACGGCGGCGCGCAGACCACCAACCAGGTGGCCGAAGCGTTGGGCCATCCGCCGCAGTTCGTCACCAGCGAAACCGGCCATGTGAGCCGGCGCACCGACCGCCGCACGCTCGAGATTTTCGAGATGGTCTACTGCGGTCAGCTCAACAAGATGTGGGTCGAAAAGCTCCAGCGTGCAGGCGTCAACGCCGTTGGCCTGTCTGGCCTCGACGGCCGCGTCTTCCAGGGTCAGCGCAAGGACACGCTGCGCATCAAGGTGGACGGCCGCCGCATGGTGCTGCGCGACGACTGGACCGGCACGGTGGAAACGGTCAACACGCACCTGCTGCAACTGCTGATGGACGGCGGCTACTTCCCCGTCCTCACCCCGCCGGGCGCGTCGACGGCCGGTGAAGCCATCAACGTCGACGGCGATCGTGCCGCGGCCATGGTGGCCGGTGCGTTCAAGGCCGAAGCACTCGTCATCCTCACCGACATGCCGGGGCTGCTGAAAACGTTCCCCGACGAGTCGACGCTGATTCGCGAAATCCCCAAGGGCCAGGCCGACCGCTTCATGCAGTATGCCGAAGGGCGCATGAAGAAGAAGGTGATGGGCGCGGTCGAGGCCATCGACGGTGGTGTCGCGAAGGTGATTTTCGCCGACGGCCGCGTCGCGCAGCCGCTCACACGGGCACTCGGCGGTGAAGGCACGCACATCTCGTAGAAACTCGGAGGGCCTGCCAACCCACCGAAACGCGTAGCGCGAAGGCGGGAGGAGAACGGCGCAGCCATGAGCGATTTGGCAGCAATCGAAGAACGGGTGCTGGGTGGCACGACGGCCCGGCGCGGGGACATCGTGTTCGTCGCCGGCGACGGCTGCTGGATGGTGGACGCCGATGGTCACCGCTACCTGGACCTGAGTTCCGCGCAGGGCGTGGCCATGCTCGGGCACTGCCACCCGGCTGTCACCGAGGCCATCGCGCGGCAGGCACGCACGCTGGCGCTGTGTCCGAACTACCTGTACAACGACGTGCGCGCACGGTTTGCCGAAGCACTCGTCGGCGTGCTGCCCGCGCATCTGCCCCACGCATTTCTCTGCAACAGCGGTGCGGAAGCGGTGGACGGCGCGCTGAAGTTCGCGCGGCTGGTGACCAGGCGCCCGGCGTTCGTTGCCGCGGTGAAGGGATTCCATGGCCGGACCATGGGCGCGCTATCGGTGACGTGGGAGCCGAAGTACCGCGAAGGCTTCGGGCCGTTGTTCGAGACCTCGCACGTACCGTTCAACGACGCCGCCGCACTGGACGCAGCTATTACCGGCAATACGGCGGCCGTGATTCTCGAAGTCGTACAGGGCGAAAGCGGCGTCAATCTCGCATCCAGCGAGTTCCTGTCGACGGCGGCACGCGTCTGCCGCGAACGTGGCGCGCTGCTGATCGTGGACGAAATCCAGACGGGCTTCGGCCGCACCGGCAAGTGGTTTGGCTTCGAACACACCAGCCTCGAGCCCGACATCGTGTGTATGGCCAAGGGACTGGGCGGCGGCTTCCCGATGGGCGCGTTTGCTTATGCGGCCCGCGTGCGCGAGTCGTTGTCCCAGGGCGCGCACGGCAGTACGTTTGGCGGCTCACCGCTCGCCTGCGCAGCTGGCCTCGCCGCCATCGACACCTACCGGAACGAAGGGCTCATCGAACGAAGCGCCTCGCGTGGCGCTGCCATGCTCGAACAACTGCGCGCCGCGGTGGGCCATCTGCCGGTCGTGCGTGAGGTTCGCGGCCTCGGCCTGATGCTGGCCATCGAACTCCGCACCAAGGTGGCGCCGGTGCTGAAGCGCCTGATGCTGGAGCATCGTGTCATTGCGCTGCCGGCCGGCCCGACCATCCTCCGCCTGCTGCCGCCGCTGGTCATCTCGGACGAAGAAATCGACCTTGGCATCCGGGCCATCACCGCGGCCCTCGAAGCGGCTTCGGCGCAACCCGCGCCACGCCGGCCGGGAGCCGCGGCCTCGTGACACGCGACGAAGCCATCGCGCTCGTGCACGGCCTCGTGGCCATCAAGTCGCTGTCGCGGCACGAGCACGAAGCCGCCACATGGCTGGTGGCACGGATGGCTGCCGCCGGCTACGACCGTTCATACGTGGACGAGGCCGGGAACGCCGTTGGCGAGTTGGGCGCGGCCGACGCGCCACGGGTGATTGTGCTGCTCGGTCACATCGACACCGTGCCGGGCAACATCACGGTCCGCATTTCGGGTTCATCGGCACGACCCGTCGCGGCAGCCGGCAACGGAACATCAGCGGAACCGTACGCGTTGTGGGGACGAGGCAGCGTCGACGCCAAGGGGCCGCTGGCCACCTTCACGGCCGCCGGCGCGCGGCTCGGCTCCGCCTGGGCGCATGCCGCTGGCGTACGTCTCCTCGTCGTCGGCGCCGTGGAAGAAGAGTCGGCGACCAGCCGCGGCGCGCGCCACATTGCAGCACGTCTCGACGGCACGCGTGAACCCGTACCCGCGGCCTGCGTGATTGGCGAACCCAGCAGCTGGCGCCGCGTGACGCTCGGCTACAAGGGCCGTCTGCTCATGGACCTCGCCGCGCGCCAGGACATGGCCCACACCGCTGGACCGGACATCAGCGTTGCGGAAGTGGTAGTAGACATCTGGAATCACGTCCGCCAGCATGCCGACACTGTCAACACCGGCATCGACAAGCCGTTCGAACAGCTCAGCCCGAGCCTCAGGCGATTCATCACCGCCAACGTCGACGGGATCACCGACACCGTTGACGCGCAGATGGCCTGGCGGCTGCCGTCCAGCGTCGACGCGGAACACATGGCGTCGGATCTGATCGCGTGGATCGCCGGTCACATCGAGGCCGATGCTCCGGCACCGCCGGCGGGTCTCGTCACCGGTGAAGGCGGCACGCATACCATCACCATTGCCGGCACACGCACCACGGTCGACGTCACCTTCCGCGGCTGGGAACGCGCCTGGCGGGCAGACCGGAACACACCGCTCGTGCGGAGCTTCCTCGGCGCCATCCGCGAGGTCGTCTCCACCGCGCAACCGGGATTCGTGGTGAAGACCGGCACCAGCGACATGAACGTCGTCGCACCAGTGTGGCAATGCCCGATCCTTGCCTATGGTCCGGGCGACAGCGCGCTGGACCACACGCCGCACGAGCATCTGCTGCTCGACGAGTACTGGACCGCCGTGCAGGTGCTGGAAGCCGCGCTTCGGCGGCTGGCCGGCACGCTCTCATCGGCCGCGCCTGCTACGCCCTGACGCCGGCCTTCCGCAGGATGGCCATCATCGGACACCACCCGGTGAATGCCGACTGGAAGAGGTTCACGCCCACGAACACCGTGAACCAGAGAATGCGCGCGTCGACAAACAGACCGGCAAGCGCGCTCGCCATCACGAAGAAACCGGCAATGAGCCGCAGCATGGGTTCGACGGTCATGGGATGGGCCCTCCTTCGGCCCCGGCACTCGCGTGGCGGTACGTGAGGTAGTACGTGATCGGCACGGTCATGCGTGACAGCAGCAGCGAGGCCACCTCACCGGCCATCAGCGAAATCGCCAGCCCCTGGAAGATGGGGTCGAACAGCATTACCGCCGAGCCGACAATGACCGCGGCCGCCGTCAGCGCCATCGGCCGGAACCGCACCGCGCCAGCATCCACCACGGCCTCCTCCAGCGGCATGCCATCGTGGAGACGCAGTTCGATGAAGTCCACGAGAATGATCGAGTTGCGCACGACAATGCCGGCGCCGGCAATGAAGCCAATCATCGACGTGGCGGTAAAGAACGCGCCCATCGCCGCGTGAGCCGGCAGGATGCCGGCCAGCGAAAACGGGATGGCCAGCATGATCGTCAACGGCGTGACGAACGACTGGAACCAACCGACCACGAGGATGTAAATGAGCACCAGCACCGCGGCAAAGGCAATGCCCAGATCGCGGAACACCTCGTAGGTGATGTGCCATTCGCCATCCCACTTCATGGCGTAGGTGGACGAGTCGAACGCCTGCCGCGTGTTGAACACCTCGAGCTGATGTCCCTGCGGCACCGTCACGTTCGCCAGCTTCCGGTTCATCGCGAGAATGGCGTAGACCGGGCTCTCCACCGCGCCAGCCACATCGGCGGTCACGTAGGTAACCGGCTGAAGGTTCTTGTGATAGATGCTGGCCTCCTCGAAACCTTCCTCCACGCGCACCAGTTCGCCCAGCGCCGTCCCATTCCCGATGCGCACGGCCAGCAGCTCCGCCGCACGGCTCCGCTGCTGACGCGGCAGGCGCAGGACGACGGGTACGGGCTCACGGGCAGCGGTGTCGTGCAACAATCCGGCCGGGGCACCGGTACCAGCCAGGCGTGCCACTGTCATCACGTCGGTGGCGGTCACACCCGCAGCCGCGGCCTTGTCCGGCTCCACGACGAAGCGCTGCTTCGGGCGTTCGGACTCGACATACCAGTCCACGTCCACCACACCCTCCGTGGACTCGAACACGTCGCGCACCTGTCGGGCCAGCGCGAGCCGTTGTTCACCGTCCGGACCGTACACCTCCGCCACCAGCGTCTGCAGCACCGGCGGCCCCGGCGGAACCTCCACCACCTGGATGGCGGCGCCCAGGCGCTCGGCCACCGGCACGAGCCGGCGGCGCAGGCGCGTGGCGATGTCGTGGCTC
>CAZZGM010000145.1:6425-7649 GCA_964653955.1 uncultured Bifidobacteriaceae bacterium
CATCCCGGATCCGGCCTTCACCTTGCCGGCCTCGCTGGATTGGAACGGGAAGGATTCCCTGATGATCAAGCCCGTGATCACCAACCTGGCCTGGATGTCGGCCAGGTTGGCGTCACGCCGCAGGAAGTAGTGACGTACGAGTCCGTTGAACGTATAGGGTGCCGCCGTGCCCGTGTAGCTTTGCGCGCTGACCACGGCTTCGTCCGACAGCAGCTCGTCGACCAGGGCCACGGCCGCGCGGCTCGTGGCCTCGAGCGGCGTATCCTCCGGCAGGCGCACCACGACCTGCAGCTCGCTCTTGTTGTCGAACGGCAGCATCTTCACGGCCACGAGACCGGTTGGCACGAGGACGATGGCCGCGAGCAGCAGTAATGCGACGCCCGTCAGGAACATCACGCGGCGCCTGGAATCTGCGATGAGTCCGGCCATGAACCGCCGATAGGCGGCGGTGAGCCTGTCGTCCTTCGTGTCGTGATGCCCGCTGTCCCGCCCGAGCAGCCGGACCGCGGCCCAGGGCGTCACGATGAACGCGACAATCAGCGAAAAGATCATCGCGGCGCTGGCGCCAATGGGAATGGGTTCCATGTACGGTCCCATCAACCCGCCAACGAATGCCATCGGCAGAATGGCGGCCACGACCGTCAGCGTCGCGAGAATGGTCGGATTGCCCACTTCATCGACGGCGCGGATGGCAATCTCCTCCATCGACATCCGTCCTCCGGACAACCGCACGTGGCGCACCACGTTCTCCACCACCACAATCGCATCGTCCACGAGGATGCCAATGGAGAAAATGAGCGCGAACAGCGTGATGCGATTGAGGGTGTAGCCGTAGAGATGGAAGACGAACAGCGTCAGTGCCAGCGTCACGGGAACGGCAATGAGCACGACCATCGATTCCCGGCGGCCCAGCACGAACCAGATGAGCAGCGACACCGAGATGACGGCAATGACCATGTGCCACAGCAGCTCGTTCGATTTGTGCGCGGCCGTGTCACCGTAGTTGCGCGTCACCGTGACGTTGATGTCGCGCGGCAGCAGATACCCACGCAACGTATCGATCCTGGCTTCGATGGTCCGTGTGAGGTCGATGGCATTGGTGCCACGGCGTTTGGCAATGGACAAGGTCACCGCGGGAAACATCGACCCGGGTTCGGGGTGGTGGAAGACGTAATCCGCGGGTTCGCCACCCTCGTCCGTCACAGTGGCCACGTCGGCGAGACG
>CAZZGM010000146.1:0-7614 GCA_964653955.1 uncultured Bifidobacteriaceae bacterium
GACCAAGCCCGTGTGGGTGGTGCTGACGGTCGTGCTGCCCGTCGTCGGCGGCATCCTCTGGTTCACGATCGGGAAGGGCCCTGTCGGCGCTGCGAGGGTGCGAGCCCCGGAGGACGATCCGTCCTTCACGGGTCGTCGCCTGAACGACCTGCTGACGGGCGCGGCCCGGGACGAGCAGCCGGACCGTTCCC
Source organism: uncultured Bifidobacteriaceae bacterium (assembly GCA_964653955.1). Taxonomy (GTDB): domain Bacteria; phylum Acidobacteriota; class Vicinamibacteria; order Vicinamibacterales; family UBA2999; genus VFZN01. The sequence goes on from CAZZGM010000146.1 coordinate 192, forward strand.
GCGAAACGCTGGCCCGCACCCTGACGGCATATGCGCGGACCAATCCGCACCGGATTCGGGGGCGGCTGATGCCGGTCATTGTGTATGACCCGGAGGCGGGTCACCGGGCCTACCGGCTGACCCGGCGCCGGTTGGAGGAGTAAAGGGGAGCGGATGAGCATGCCGCCAGCCGATTACAGACGATGACAAAAAGTGATAAGTCTTAACGTTTGAAGGGCTTGTGCGGTGCAAATTTTCCTGGTCGCGGGCGTATAATCCACAAACGCAAAATCTCGGAGGCGGTAGAGCCAGATTCTCGGGGTGACTATGCGAAGCGGTACGAAGGCGGTAGTGGGCACTGGTCTGGTGTGTCTCGGCTTTGCGGTCAGCGCCGTGCTGTCCGATGGCACGTCACTGTCTGCGCAGGGAGGGACGAGTCCCGCGGCCGCACCTGCCGTGCAGGCGGCGGCTCCGGCGGCACCGGCTCGCCAGGCATCGCCGGCGGCGATGGCGCCGGTGCGGGCCTCGGCACCTGCAGCAGGTGAACACAACGCAGTCATTACGAAGTACTGCGCCACCTGCCACAACGATCGCCGCCCGGCTGCGGGCCTGTCGCTGGCAGGGTTCGATGTTTCGAAGGCACCCGAGCACGCGGAAGTTGCCGAGAAGATCATCGTCAAGCTGCAGGCGGGCATGATGCCGCCGCGTGGCGCGCAGAAGCCGGACCCGGCCACGCATGCGGCGCTCATCACCGCGCTCGAGACCACGCTCGATCGCGCCGCCGCCGCATCACCGAACCCGGGCCGCCGGACGTTCCAGCGGATGAACCGTCCGGAGTACGAGCGCGCGGTCAAGGACCTGTTCGACCTGGACGTCAATGCCGGCGACTGGCTGCCGCTCGACACCCTGAGCGCGAACTTCGACAACATTGCCGATGCGCAGGCGCTGTCGCCGACGCTGCTCGAGTCCTACCTGAACGCCGCGACGGCCGTGAGCCGGATGGCGGTGGGCGACCGGACGGCGCCGACCATCGAGTCCACCTACACGAACGCGAGCTATCTGTCGCAGCACCCGTGGGACTACGTCGAAGGCGCGCCCTACGGCACGCGCGGCGGCATGGTCATCACGCACGTGTTTCCGGCCGACGCCGAGTACGAATTCCAGATGACGTTCAATGCCGGCGACAACGCACGGCTCGAGGACGTCGACATCTCGATTGATGGCGAGCGCGTGGCCCTGCTCAACTACGAGCTGGCACAGGTGGCCGGTGCCGATGGCCGCGGCCAGGCGCCGATGCGGACCGAGCCCATTTTCGTGCGGGCCGGCCAGCACACGGTGTCGGCGGCGTTCGTGCGCCGCACCGACGGCCCCTACGAGGACCTCATCAAGCCGCACGGCTGGTCGTATGCCGGTGGCGGTTCGGGTGGCAGCGGCATCACCACGCTGCCGCACCTGCGCGACCTGATTGTGGTGGGACCGTACCGGACCACCGGTGTGTCCGACACGCCGGCGCGCCAGCGGATTTTTTCGTGCCGCCCGACCGGCCCGGCCGATGAGCGTCCCTGCGCCCGTCAGATCCTGACCCGCCTGGGGGCCCAGGCCTACCGCCGCCCGCTGACGAACGACGAAGTGAATCGGTTGATGCCGTTCTACGAGAAGGGCGCGGCCAAGGGCGGATTCGAGAGTGGTGTGTCGTCGGCGCTCGAAGCGGTGCTGGCGAGCCCCTACTTCATCTTCCGTATCGAGCGCGAGCGCGAAGGCCGTCCCGGCACGTCGATTCAGGTGGCGGATGTCGACCTGGCCTCGCGTCTCTCCTATTTCCTGTGGGGCACGGCGCCCGACCGCGAACTGCTCGAACTGGCCACGGCCGGCAAGCTGTCGGACGCGCGCGTGCTCGAACAGCAGACGCGCCGGTTATTGAATGACCCGCGGAGCGAGTCGCTCGGTCCCCGGTTCGCGGGCCAGTGGCTGCGTCTCCAGGACGTGGAGAAGGTTCACCCGGATCCCAACTTCTTCCCGAACTTCGACGACAACCTCGCGGAGTACATGCGGCGCGAGACCACGATGTTCTTCAACCACCTGGTCCGCGAGGACCTGAGTGTGCTGGATCTCTATCGCGCCGATTACACGTTCGTGAACGAGAAGCTGGCGCAGCACTACGGTATTCCCGGCGTGGCCGGCACGGAGTTCCGCAAGGTCACCTATCCCGACTCCACGCGCCGCGGGCTGCTGGGACAGGGCAGTGTCCTCGTGCAGACCTCGATGGCCAACCGCACCTCGCCGGTGCTGCGTGGCAAGTGGGTGATGGAGGTGCTGATTGGTGCCCCGCCACCGGCGCCGCCTCCCAACGTGCCGACGCTGGACGACACCGAGGGCGCGAAGGACGGGAAGCTCCTGACGACGCGCGAGCGGATGGAACTGCATCGCGCCAACGCGGTGTGCAACGCCTGCCACCAGATGATGGACCCGATTGGGCTGGCGCTCGACAACTACGACGTCACGGCGCAGTGGCGCGTTCGTGAAAACGGCATGCCGCTCGACACGCGTGGCGACTACTTCGATGGCACGCCGGTGAACGACCCGAATGAGCTGGTGGCGGCGCTGCTGATGCGGCCGGTGCCGCTCGTGCGGACGTTCACGGAAAACCTGCTGGCGTATGCGCTCGGCCGCCGCGCCGAGCACTTCGACCAGCCGACGATTCGCGCCATTGCCAAGAGCGCGGAAGCGGACGGCTACAAGATGTCGTCCTTCATCATGGGCGTCGTGAAGAGCGACGCGTTTCGTCTGAAGCGGGCCGAGCCCGTCACCACGGAGACGGCCGCGGCCGTCGCCCCGCAGTAACCCCAGTCCGAGGAGACCGAGACGATGTCGTTTATCACTGGAAAGCACCTGCCCCGGCGCACTTTTCTCCGTGGCCTGGGCGCAACCGTGGCGCTCCCGTTTCTCGATGCGATGGTGCCGGCCGGCCGCGTGTTTGCCAAGACGGCAGCGGAGGAGCGGACGCGCCTGATCTGCATCGAAGAGGTACACGGGCTGGCGGGCTGCAATAACCAGGCGGCTGCCAAGTTCCTGTTCGCGCCCGAGCAGGTCGGCACCAACTTCACGCTGGTGCCCGACAACCCGCTCAGCACGCTCGAGGCGTACCGCGATTACCTGACGATTTTCAGCAACACCGACGTCCGGATGGCCGAAGCGTTCACGGCGCCTGAAATCGGCGGCGATCACTTCCGGTCGAGCGCGGTGTTCCTGACGCAGGCGCATCCCAAGCAGACGCAGGGCTCCGACATCTGGGCCGGCACCTCGATGGATCAGATGTACGCGCAGCGGTTCGGGCAGGACACGCCGCTGCCGTCGATGCAGTTCTGCATCGAGAACCTCGACCAGGCCGGTGGCTGCACCTACAACTATTCGTGCGCCTACACCGACTCGATCAGCTGGGCCTCCCCCAACGAACCGCTGCCGATGATTCGCGACCCGCGCGTCGCGTTCGACATGCTGTTCGGTGCCGGTTCCTCGAAGCAGGACCGCGCGCAGCGCCGCGAGAACCGTCGCAGCATCCTGGACTGGATCCAGGGCGAAGTGGCGCACGTGCGCCAGGAACTCGGTGCCAGCGACCAGGTGCGCCTCGACCGTTATCTCGACAACGTCCGTGAGATCGAGCGCCGCATCCAGGCCATCGAGGCCCAGAACAGCAGCGGCGAAGAGCGCGAGCTGCCGGATGCGCCGAAGGGCGTGCCCGACTCGTTCTCGGAGCACATGCGCCTGATGTTCGACCTGCAGGTGCTGGCACTCCAGAACAACATGACGCGCGTCGTCTCGTTCAAGACCGGCCGCGACTCGCAGAACCGCGTGTTCCCGGAAAGCGGATCGAACCAGCCGTTCCACCCGTCCTCGCATCACGGCAACCGCGAGGATCGGATCATGGAGTTCAACAAGATCTGCAAGTACCGCGTCGGCCAGGTGGCGTATCTGCTCGAGAAGCTCAAGACCACCATGGACGGCGAGCAGAGCCTGCTCGACAAGACAGTGGTGCTGTGGGGTTCGCCGATGGCGGACGCCAACGTGCACAACCACCGCCGCTGCCCGCTCTTCATGGCCGGCCGCGGCAATGGCATCCTGAAGGGCGGCCTGCACCTCAAGGCTCCAGACGGCACGCCGATGGCCAACGTCATGCTGTCATTGCTGCAGAACCTCGGCCTCGAGGACATGGACACCTTCGGCGACAGCACCGGCGGGTTCTCGCTGACCCAGCCGGGTGCCACGACCGCCGCGTAGCCGTCACGCAGATTCGGAAGGAGACGGCAAGCCAGGGTTGTGAAGGCGGAGAGCAGAAGCAAGACCTTCTGCACTCCGCCTTTTTGGCACGTTCCAAGACTGAGGGAGACCGGGCATGACGCGTCTGGTGAGAAACAAGCTGTTCGGGGGAGTGTCCGCGGCGGTGCTGCTGAGCGCCGCGGTGTTGCAGGGGCAGGCGCCGGAGCGCCGGCCGGCGGTGGCAGACGCTGCCATGAAAGGCGACCTGGCCACGGTCCGGTCGCTCCTCAAGGAAGGTGCCGACGTCAACGCGCCGCGCGGTGACGGTATGTCGGCCCTGCACTGGGCCGCCGAACGCGGACAGTCGGAAATGGCCGAGGTGCTCGTGTACGCCGGCGCCAACACGGCGGCGGTCACGCGCATCGGACAATACACGCCGCTGCACGTGGCCGCTCGCGCGGGCAGCACGGCGGTGGTCGATGTGCTGCTGAAGGCGGGCGCTCCGGTGGACGCCAAGGCCAACCCGAGTGGCGCGACCGCACTGCATCTGGCGGCCAACGCCGGCAGCGCCGCGACCATCAACCGGTTGCTCGATGCCGGTGCCGACAAGGACGCGAAGGAAGCGGAATGGGGCCAGACGCCGCTGATTTTTGCGACGGCCTTCAACCGCGTCGAGGCCGTCAAGGCCCTGCTGGCGCGTGGGGCCGATCCCGACGTGTCGTCGACGTTCATCGATATCAAGCAGCGTAATGCGCTCGACCGCGCCGCCGGCCAGCGCCAGCAGCGCGTGCTCGAGTCGATGGGCGTAGGGCCGGAACGGCCGGCAACCGCCGCTCAGGTGCAGGCTGCTGTGCAGGCCTCGCGCGAAATCTTCCTCTCCGGCAAAGTGCCGCCTCCGACCAAGGAAGACGAATCCAACACCGGGCGTGGCGCCAACTTCAACCCCGACGAAATCAATCCGCCGGTGGCCACCAAGGGCGGTCTCACGGCTCTGCTGCACGCCTCGCGTCAGGGCTATGTGGACGCCGCGCGTGCGTTGCTCGACGGCGGTGCCGGGGTCAACGTGGTGGGCGCCGGCGATGGCACCAGCCCGCTGCTGATGGCCGTCATCAATGGTCAGTTCGACATTGCCATGCTCCTGCTCGAGCGCGGGGCCGACCCGAACATCGTGGCCAAGAACAACGGCGTGACGCCGCTGTGGGCCGCTCTCAACACGCAGTGGCAGCCGCGCACGCGGTTTCCGCAGCCTCAGGAGATGGAGCGCCAGAACGCCACCTACCTGGACGTGATGAAGACGATGCTCGATAAGGGCGCCGACCCGAACGGCCGTATCCAGTCGCACCCCTGGTACATGGTGTACACGGGCTGTGGCAACAGGAACTGCGGTCTTGCCGATACTTCCGGTTCCACGGCGTTCTGGCGCGCGGCCTATTCGGTGGACCTGCCAGCGATGAAGCTGCTGGCCAGCTATGGCGCCGACCCGAACATTGCCACCATGGCACCGGCGGCGCCCGTTCGCCGCGGTGGTCCTGATGCGCCGCCGCCGGGAGCCGGCGGTCCGGTGGCCCCCGAAGCCAGGGATGGACAGGAGCGCTACGATGCGCCGCCTATCCCGCCGGGTGGACCGGGTGCGTTCCCGATTCACGCCGCCGCGGGTGTCGAATACGGCGAAGGCTTTGCCGGTAACGCCCACCGCCACGCGCCCGATGGCTGGCTGCCGGTGATGAAGTACCTGGTCGAAGAACTGGGTGCCGACGTGAACGCGCGTGACAACGACGGCTACACGCCGCTTCATCACGCCGCCGCCCGCGGCGACAACGAGATGATTCTGTACCTCGTGTCGAAGGGCGCCGACGTCAAGGCCGTCGCGCGCAGCGGTCAGACCACGGCCGACATGGCCAACGGCCCGGTGCAGCGCGTGTCGCCCTATCCGGAAACCGTCGCCCTGCTCGAAAAGCTGGGCTCGCGCAACAACCACAACTGCGCGTCCTGCTAATCAGGCTCGCGCAGTCTGCCGCCAGGCACATGACGGCGGTCGCCCCGCGGGGTGACCGCCGTTTTTTATTGGTGCGGCAGCACGGGGATCATGGTCATCACCGGCCTCCCTTGTCCGGCACGCCCACGGCGGCGGGTGAGAGCGTGATGTCGGCGTCTTTCCAGGCGATCCGGAATCGCGCCTCGACATCGGCTGCGTCCTCGGACTTGCCCTGCGCCTTCAGCGCCTGGAGGAGCCCGAACAGCGACCAGCCGTTTCCGGGATTACGGCGGAGGTCCTCCCAATACACGGTCTCGGCCTCATCCGGCCGTCCCGCCGCCAGCAGGACGGCACCCAGGTTCTGGCGCACCGGCGTGGGCCAGTCCGGCGGCTCCTGATAGATGAGGGAGTCCTCGTAGCGCACGGCCCGTTCGAGGTGCCCGAGCGCGCGATCCCAGTCCAGGCGTCTGGCGGCCAGTTCGCCGGCCACCACCTCTGGTGCGATTCGCAGGATGGCTTCGCCGGTGTTGGTCGAAAAGGTGGTCTGGCCCTTGAGCGACGAGTCGCCCAGCACGGCCACGAGTGCCGCCAGCTCCGCCTCCGCCCGATCGAGATTGCCCGTCGCGATGAACGCCATCGCACGTGCGAAATGCCACACGCCCTTCGTGAATGCGGTTTCGTAGACGGGGCCGGCGTCGGCGAGGATACGTTCCCAGGCGCCGAATCGCACCATGGCCCAATATGGAACCACGAGGAACCCCTGGAGGATGGGTTCCGAGGCGAGGGCTTCCTCCGGCACGGCCCTGGCGAGTCTGGTCGCGGACTCGAGGGCGAGTTGGCCGCGTCCACTCGAACTCGCACCCATCCAGATGAAGTGGAGGTTGTGCGGGTAGTAGCTCAGTGGGTACAGCCCCTGCGCGCGGCACTGCGCGATGTAGTCCTCATCGGCCCTGGCCGCCAGCTCGTTGACGGCAATGACGTCGGCATGACGGCCGACGCGCTGGTAGATGTGCGCCGGCATATGGACCATGTGACCGGCCCCGGGCATCAGGGGCCGCAACCGGTCGGCTTCGGCCTCGGCACGCTCGGGCGTGTCGGTGGACTCCCACAGGTGAATCCAGAGGTGCAGTGCCCCCGGGTGATTGGGATGGGCCTCGATCACGCGGGCGAGTTCCGTCTGCACCTGGCGGGTTTCGTCATAGGGCACGCCGTCCC
>CAZZGM010000147.1:0-7608 GCA_964653955.1 uncultured Bifidobacteriaceae bacterium
GCGCGAGCATGGACGTTCTGTTTCCCGAGTCCAACCAGGCACCACCCGACGAAACCTGGCTGGCGCGGGCGCGCCGCGAGTCCACGCCCGGCCTGATCGACGCGGTGGTGAACGCGCTTGGCGGCTTCGGTGAAAACGACAATCGTAATGCCGTCGACCGCGATCGTTTCGCGGCCGCTGCGGCCGCACACATCATTCGAACGGCGCGGCCCCATCTACTGCTCGTCCACCTGATGGAAACCGACAGCGCGCAGCATGCGGACGGCCCCGGTTCGCCGTCCTCGCGCGACGCCATCGCGCGCATCGACGCTCACGTCGGCGCCATCGTCCGGGCAACAGAAGAGGCCGGCATCCGCGACCGGACGACATTCGTGATTACCGGCGATCACGGCTTCTCGCGCGTGCACGCACTGGTGCAGCTCAACGTGATCCTGCGTGAGGGGGGCTGGCTCACCACCGACGACCGCGGTCGTGTGGAAACATGGCAGGCGGCCGCGCATGCCACGGCGATCCGTCTGCGCAATCCGGACGACCGCAAGCTGGCGTCCGACATCGAACAGCACTTCAGAACGCTGGCCGACGGTCGCTACCGTGGCATCTTCCGCGTGATTGGACGGGAAGAACTCGACCGGCTCGGTGCTTATCCGGCCGCGGCGTTCCTGGTGGAACCGGCGGAGGGTTACTACGTATCTGACGTCCTGTCCGGTGATGCCGTGGTCGTCGGGACGACGCGGCGCGGCGCACACGGATTCCTGCCGACCGAAACCCGCATGCGGACCGGCCTCATCGTGGCAGGCCACGGCATTCGTTCCGGCGTGCCCCTGCCGCTCGTCCGGCAAATCGATCTCGCTCCTACCGTCGCACGTCTGCTCGGGTTCGACATGCCCGAAGCCGACGGATTGCCGCTGGTGGGCGTCCTGGCCGCCGAGCGCTGACGCTGGCGGCCGTCGCGCGGCGAGGCTATTTCGAACGTTCCACCGTCAGTTCGTTCTCGACGCCCAGCACGCCCTGCACCTCCCTGGCACGAACGCCGGCCATCAGCTTGTCTGCCTCGTTGTCGACGAGGCCGATCAGCGTGATGCGGCTGCCCTTCACCACGATGTGGATGGGGTAGTAGCCAAGCGGCTGGATGCCGGGGAAGCGTCCGAATTCCAGCGCGTCGATGTAGGCACGCCGCGCGCCGCCCGGCGCGTAGCGCGACAGGAATTCGTCCGTATAGATCAGGTAGAAGGCCGCCTGCCTGATCCGATCGTCATTGAACGAGGCCGGCGCTTCTTCAATTTCGTTGACGATGGTGTCGATGCCCGGGACACGGCGGACGGCGGCTTCGGCGTCCTCCTTGAGCTTGCCGCGATAGGCAAACCCTTTCAGCGTGACGGTGCCGCGCTGGTAGGTGAACGACAGGAAGTCGAACACGCCGTAGTAGGGCACCTTCATCAACGCAATCCGCACGTCGTCGATGCGGCGCTTGTCGTCGGCGGAGACGTCCGGCTGGCTGAATGCGGTGACGGATGCCAGCAGGAGCAGCGTGGCCAGCAGCGCCGGGCGTCGGATGGTGGACAGGGACATGAGAGACCCTCCTGTTCGTAAGGATGCCTCTACACGCCCTGTGGTTTCCAGTGGTCTGAACGGGGACATGCCCATCGGCCATGCCCGCTGTGTGCGCCGGCGCACCCGGCAAGAGAGTTCAGCGGCGGATCAAATCGCGCAGGTAGGCGCGCTCCTTGATGGCCACGCGGTTCTTGCCGATACGTTTTGCCGCGTACAGCGCGCCGTCGGCCCGTTCGTAGAGGCTGGCAAACGTGTCGCCAGCGGAAAACTCGGCCAGACCGCAGCTGACCGTTGGCACGCACGGCAGCGGTTCGTCGCCTTCCTGGGTCTGGAACACACGGGCGATGGTGGCCCCGAAACGGATCTCGGCCTGGCGAAGTGAAAGATTGCTGGCCAGCACCGCGAACTCGTCGCCGCCCAGCCGGGCGATGAAGTCGTCGTCTCGAAGATTGCGGCGCAGCCCTCTGGCCAGGGCCATCAGCGCGCGATCGCCGACGGCATGTCCGTGTGTGTCGTTGATCTGTTTCAGACTGTCCATGTCGAGCATGGCCAGCACGAACCGCGAGTTGGCCGTCTGGATGCGTGCCTGGCACTCGCGATCGAAGCTGCCGCGATTGGCGGCACCGGTCAGGGCATCGAGCGACGCTTCACGTTTGCTGGCGATGAGCTGCTGTTCGAGGTGCTCCATCTGGTCCTCGAGCTGCCGCTGCCGCGCCTCCCAGGCGGTCCGCCGTTCGGCCGTGACCCTCTTGAGAACGGCTACCTGCGTCACCAGCAGTTGCCGGATGGCGATCGGGTCTTCGATTTCGGCAATGGCTTCGAAACGATCCGCCGACTGTTCGATGCTCGAGTGCAACGAGGTCATTTCGGATTCCACCGCCGAGACGGCGTCGCGTACCAGCGTCACGATGGCCGTCATCTCGCGCCGGCGTTCGGTGCGCCGGCGGCGAACGCGCTCGGCCACGGCCTCGCAGCGCTGCAGGCAGACGTTGCCGATGTCTTCGGGCAGTTCGGAACGGCTGTCATCCGTCAGCCGCCCCATCAACTGATCGATTTCGGCGAGCAGTGGCACGTCTTCGGGGTCGTCAAAGGCGCTCACGAGCGATCGGAGCGCCGTCATGGCCCGCGTGACGAGCGCCCGCAGCCACTCGCCGTGCGTGTTGCTGTCCGATGCCCGGTGAAGATCGAGCGTAATCATGTCGCGCATATGAATCGCCATCGTCGCTCCGTCAATCGGCACCCGGCGTACAATCTTGAAATCAGGGGAAGCTGGCCAGCCTGGCGCCGGTGTGACGCACGTGATGCGCGTCGAGCACCTCCCTGACCTTGCGCAGCAGCGTCTGCCTGGTGAACGGCTTCGGCAGAAATGCGAGACCCGGCTCGAAGGTCGTATTCGTGAACATCGCATCGCCCGGATAGCCGGACATGTAGAGCGTGGCCAGGTGCGGCAGCGTCTCGGCGAGGCGGGTCGCCAGCGCGGTGCCGTCGAGGGCCGGCAGTACGACGTCGGTGAGCAGCAGGTCGAGTTGCGGCTGCTGTTCGTCCACCAGCCGCAGGGCGTCTTCGGCGCTGACGGCTTCGAGCACCGTGTAACCGGCCTGCTCCAGGAACTCACGCACCAGTTCGCGAACGAAGTCTTCGTCTTCCACCAGCAAGACCGTTTCGTGTCCCCGCGCCGCCGCTGCGGCCGGCTGCGTCGGGGCCAGCATCGGCCGTGCTGCTTCGACGCGTGGCAGGAACACGCGCATGGTGGTTCCCCCGCCGCGTCTTGTATCGGCCACCACACGGCCGCCGCTTTGTGTGACGATGCCTCTGACGGTGGAGAGACCGAGCCCCGTACCCTTGCCGGGACCCTTGGTGGTGAAGAACGGCTCGAAAATGCGCGCGGCCGTTTCGGCGTCCATGCCGTGGCCCGTGTCGCGCAGCGCCAGCTGCACGTAGCGGCCTTCCGGCAGTCCGTCGTACGACGTGTGCCCGTTCCCGGTCACGGTGACGTTGCTGGTTTCAATGGTGATGGTGCCACCTTCCGACATGGCGTCGCGCGCGTTGATGGCCAGGTTCATCACGACCTGCTCGATCTGCCCAGGGTCGGCCAGCGTGGCACCCAGCGCCGGATCGAGGTCCGTCAGGATGGTGGTGCGTTCACCAATCACGCGCACCAGCAGGCGTTCGATGTCGCGAACGACGTCGTTGACGTTGATGGGCCTGGCATCGCGCGGCTGGCGGCGGCTGAAAGCCAGCAGCTGGCGGGTGAGTCCGGCGGCGCGTTGTCCAGCCTTGTGAATGAGCTCCACGTCCACGCGATGCGGCGTTCGTTCGTCGACGGCGGCCAGCAGACGTTCGCAGTAGCCGTTGATGACCGTCAGCAGGTTGTTGAAGTCGTGGGCGATGCCGCCAGCCAGTTCACCAACGGTTTCCAGCTTCTGCGAGTGTCGCAGTTGTTCCTGGAGCGCGGCGATGGCGGTTTCGGCGTCGCGACAGCGCGCGCGTTGTGCCACGTCATCGAGCGCACGGCGCACTGACGGTCCGAGCCGCCAGGGCTGTGACAGCGCGACACAGTCCACGGCGCCATCAGTCAGCGCGCGCTCGGTGACAGCGCTGTCGTCGGCGCCAATGATGGCCACCACGGGTACGGCCGGACATATTTGCCGGGCGAGGGCAATGGCCGTCGTGCCATCGGCCAGACTGACGTCCGGATCGCCGAAGATGAGATCGAAACCACCGCGTGCCAGCCACTCCCTGATGTCCGTGTCTTCGGAGAGGAGCGTCACGTGGCAGTCGACCGCCGCCCGCCGCAGGTGGGCCTGCACGACCCGGGTGACACCGGGATCGCTGGTGATGTGCAGGATGGCAAGAGGATCGTGCGCCATCATCCTCAGCGCTCCAGCAACGCACGGGCGCGTTCGACCAGTTGCACGGCCGAGAAGGGCTTTTCGAGAAACACCATCCGCGAGGCGTCCATCGGCCCGACCGCGCGCATTTCCGGATAACCGGAGATGCCGATGATACGGAGTCGCGGATGGGCACGCAGCAGCGCGCCGGCCAGTTCGTCGCTGCGGCGGCCGCCGAGCATGGCGTCGAGTACCAGCAGATCGATGTCGTGGGTAGCGCCAAGCTGGGCGGCCGCTTCGGTGGTGGCGGCTTCCAGCACGCGGTATCCCTGCTGCTCGAGCATCTTCACCACCAGCCCCCGTACCTCGTCGTCGTCGTCCACCAGAAGAACGGTGGCGCCGGCGCGTGCCGAACGTGGGGTGGGTTGCACGGCTTCGGCCTCGACCTCCGCGGGGAGCAGGATGGTGAAGGTGGTCTGGCGTGGACCGTCGGCGTCGAGCCAGATGTAGCCGTCGCTCTGCTTGATGAGCCCGAAGACGGCGGCCAGTCCCATGCCGTCGCGCAGCGAACCGCGTTCGCTGAAGAAGGGTTCGAACGCGCGCATATGCGCCTCGACGTCCAGCGGCATGCCGGCGCACGACAGGTCGAGCCGTACGAAACGCCCTGGCTTGACGAAGGCGCGCGAGGCCGACCATTCCTCGCCAATCACGCTGTTTCCGAGGCGGAAGGTGAGGTGGCCTTCGTCACCCATGGCCTCGGCCGCGTGCGAGCCGAGCACCGCCAGCGCGCGGGCCATTTGTTCGGGGTCCACCCGCACCTGCCAGGTGGGACGCGAGATGTCGACCGCGCACGACACGCGATGGCCGAAGGCGCGGCGGATGTCGGCTTCGACGCTGAGTACGACGTCGGCCAGATCGATGACACGGGCGTGCAGCACCTGACGCCGGCCGAAGGCCAGCAGCTTCTGCGTCAGTGTGGCCGCGCGTGCCGACGAGGCCTGGATGGCCTTGACCGAGCGCATCCGCGAATCGTCCGGTTCGAGAGCGCCCGACAGGCACTCGGCGTGGCCGCTGATGACCGTCAGCAGGTTGTTGAAGTCGTGGGCGACGCCGCCAGCCAGCCGGCCGATGGCGTCGACGCGCTGACCGAAGAGCGCCCGCTCCTGGCTGCGGCGCCACTCCGTGATGTTGAACAGGTGCGCGCGGATGCCGCGCAGTGCGCCGGCATCGTCGAACTCCGCCGCCAGGTTGACCACCGCATGGAGGGGGCGGCCATCGAAAGCCAGCAGCTCACCGTTCCAGTTTTCCACCTGGCCGCGCGCCTGTAGTGCCTGCACTGTTGCACCGAAGCTGGCCGGGTTGCGGCAGAAGCGCCGGAAGTTGAGCCCGCGGGCTTCCTGCCCGGGAGGCAGACGGAACATGAACGCGGCCGCGCGGTTGGCTTCGAGCAGCCAGCCGTCGGGCGTCAGCGAGATGTCGCCGACGCCGTGTTCATCGAGCCAGCTCGTGGCGGTATCGGCCGCCCTGGTCTCGGACGAGTGGCTGACGGCGTCCATCGGAATCATCACGGAGAACCTCGAAGGAGAAATCGGCAGCGGAGCTCATGGCTTCAATGCCACTGGAGCTTCTGCCGGGGGCGGCCGATTACCACGGCGGTGACGTGTATGGACCCCGAAGATCTGCACGAATTGGCGTGCGCCTTCCTGCACTCCGGTCCGCCGATGGGCCAGCAGCTGCACGACGCGCTCGAGGACGGCAATCTGGTGCAGCTGCGCTTTCTCGCACACCGGCTGGCCGGCACACTCGGTTTCTTCGACGAGCCGTCGGCCGCGGTCGCGCGCCGTCTGGAGACGGCATTGGTGCGACGGACGCCCACGGATCTCGGCGCCGAGGTGGCGGCGCTCGATCGCGAACTTCGACGGGTGACCGCCGCGGTCGAGGCACGTGTCCGAGCAACGGTAGCTGCCCAGGAGACACGGCGATGAAACTGGGCCTGTGGCCGCGTCTCCGGCGGCGGGGCGAAGCCCTGGTGTCTTCGGGCATGCGCGGTACGACCATCGTGCGCGAGGAGCGTGGCTCGGGTGCTGGTGCCGTGCTGTTCCAGCCCTACGCCGTCTCCGAATTCATTCCGGATGCGGCCGGCGAAGATGACCTGGCCAGTCCGGAGCAGTGGCCTGCGCGAGCCGTTACCGGCACAGCGCTGCCGGCGTCGGAGGCCGTGGCGGTGCTGCGCGTGGCCAATCCTGTGGGTGATGCCTGGCGTCGGGCCAATCCCGACATGTTTCGCACCATCGCGCGGCGATTCTGCGCGCGGGCGCCCGCAGTGACGCATGAACTGCACGAACACTGCCTGTCGGGACAGCACGGGCGTCTGGCACGCCTGGCGGCGTCGCTCAAACCCTCGCTGGGGTTGTATGACATGACCGCGGCGGATGTCGCCGATCGTGTCGAGCGTCTGGCGTCCGCACCGGCCGCGGCAGATCTGACCCGCGAGGTGCTGGCACTCGAAGACGAAGTGCGGCGTGTCGCCCATGCCTGGCAGGACGTAGACGGGTGGACCGCCACCGTCCAGAGGGAGGTGACGTCGTGAATGTGTTGATTGCCGATGACGATCCGGTGGCACGCCTGGCGCTGAGCCGCATCGTGAAACGCACCACCACATGTGCGGTGACGGAGGCTGACAACGGTCTCGACGTGCTGGGCCAGCTGGAAGGCGGACGGTTCGATCTGCTGGTGCTCGATCTCGTCATGCCGGGAATGGATGGACTCGAGGTACTGCAGGCCATCCGCTCGTCACCGAGTCTGTGTGACCTGCCGGTCGTGGTGGTCAGCGCCGTCAACGACGAACGTGGCGTGGCGGACGCGATCAAGCTGGGCATCACCGACTACGTGACCAAGCCGCTGCGCTCCGAACGGGTGGCTGCCCGGCTGATGCGTGTGCTGCGGGCCGCGCCCGCGGCGGCCGATTCCGATCGGCGCTTGCGTGCGTCGCTGGAACCCGGCAGGACGCTGATGATTGTCGATGCCAACGGCGACTTCAGGCAGTTTTTCGGCAGCGTGATGGGGCCGCGTAACCCCGTGCTCGAAGTGCCGAGCGGCGTTCAGGCGCTCAAGATATGCCTCGACTCGCCGCCATCGGCGGTGTTTGTCGGACCGGACATCGGTGCGCTGCCGCCGGAGACGCTGGTGCGCAAGCTGCGCAGCGCGCACACGGCCATTCCGACGA
>CAZZGM010000148.1:0-931 GCA_964653955.1 uncultured Bifidobacteriaceae bacterium
CCGCAGCGCCGCGGCCAGCCGGGGCAGATCGAAGTTGGCCATGTCCGGGTCCAGCAGGTCCAGTTCGATGGCCCTGGTCACGAACGCCGGGAAATAGGCCGGTGGCATCGTGTCGCCGGCAGCGTCGGCGCCGAGCACGAAGCTCACGGCCTCGATGCGCAGGACGTCGAGCAGCAGGCGCGCCGCCACGTAGGTGTAGTCGGGCTCGACGTCAATCAGCGCGCGGGCGGCCATGATGGTGGCGGTGCGCAGCTCGTCGGCCGGAATGCCGTCGTAGACGTTGCGGCGGGCGTCGGCAAAGAGCCGCTCCACCGACACATCACGCAGGCCGTCGCAGGCCCTCGCCATCTGCCGCTTCCACGCCTCATCGTCCAGCGCCGCAAGCGTGCCGTCGGTCGCGCGCACGCGGATGACGGGCGCGGTTTCGACCGGTGTTGCGGCTCTCCTGGCTTCCGCACGTGCCTCGCGATAGAGGACGTACGCGCGCGCCACCTTGTGGTGTTCGGCGCGCATCAGCGCCAGTTCCACCTGGTCCTGGATGTCCTCGATGTGCAGGGCGCGTGAGGCATCGGCACGCCGCGTCAGCGCGTCGGTAACCGACGCGGTGAGGCTGGCCGCGATGTCGTGAACCCGGGCCGAGCCGGTGGCGCCGGTGCCTTCGACGGCAAGGAACGCGCGGGTAATGGCGTTGCTGATTTTCCCGGGATCCCAGTCGCTGACGGTGCCCGAACGTTTGATGACGCGCAGCGACGTGTGAGATGCGGGTGGTGCGGCCTCGGGGACCGCCGTGGGCGAAGTGGACATGCGAGTCATCCTCCCGTTCCGGGGCGGAACACGAGGACGCCTGGGTCGGCGGCGTTGAACCCGATGCGGGGTGCCGTCGAGAGGCGCACTCGGGGATCCCCGCCCGAGAACGACGTAAAACCATGCA
>CAZZGM010000148.1:941-3459 GCA_964653955.1 uncultured Bifidobacteriaceae bacterium
GAGAACGTAAAACAGCAGGCGCACGGCAGGTCTCCTGGCTTGCGGGTCGACGCCAAATCCGCGCGTGGCCTTCCCGGTGATCGTGCCACCAGTGGCGCTCGTGTGCGGACGGCTTGCCGCTTACAGTTGCGGAGTCAGCTCCGGCCTTGCCGCGCTGGTGGCGGCGCACCGGATTCCCTCTTGCGACCGATCAGAGGATCGGAACCGTGACCACCATATCTAGTATCAATACTGCATGTCCTGTCAACATCTTGGTTGGCGTTCCGGAGCTGGTTCCCACCGGCTTCGCTGATTCGTATCATCCGAAGTTTGAATAAGTTCACGCGAAATCAGAAACGATAATCATCCGTGCCTACCGGCGCGCGCACGCGGATCGTGCGCGAACGTCCGCTGCGGCTGGCGGTCGGCTCACCGGTGCGGAGGAGGTCGTGTGAACGGACGGCGCGGACGGACATCAGGGATTGTGTGGCTGGTGCTGGTGGTGGCGATGGCCGGGTGTTCGGCATCGGAGCCCCCGGCACGGGCGCCGGCGTTTGCTATCGAAGAAGCCACCATCGAAAGCCTGCACACCGCCATCCAGGAGGGTCAGGTGACCTGCACCGGCGTCGTGCAGGCGTATCTCGATCGGGCTCGCGCTTACAACGGCGTGTGCACGCAACTGGTGACGCCCGGTGGCGCGGACATTCCGCCGGCGTCCGGCTACGTCCGTGCCGGTGCGCCGCTGGCGTTTCCAACGCAGACCGTCGAGGCCGCGACCGTTCTGCCCACGCTCGATCAGTATCGCGGCAAGCCGCTCGACTACGGCCGGATGGAACCGACCATGTCGGATCCATCGGTGATGGCGCAGATGGGCATGCGCGTGGGGATCCCGGATGCAGGGCAGCTCAACGCGCTCGAGACGTTGAACATCCGCGGCGAACGTTCAGTGACCTGCAAGGGCGCGTTCGATGCACATCCTTCCACCGGACCGCTGCCGCCTGATGCGCCGGAGGCGTGCGAGGCCTTCCGCCAGCAGCCCGATGCGCTCGAACGCGCAGCGGAACTGGATGCGCAATACGGCCGCAATCCGGACCTCGACGCGCTGCCGATGTACTGCGTGGTGACGGCGGTGAAGGATCCGTTCGACACGAAGGACATGCGGACGACCTCGAACAGCGACGTGGCGTTTGCCATGGACGTGCCGCCGTTCGACGCCACCCTCGTCGCGCGCCTGCGCGAGAAGGGCGCCATCATCTACGCGAAGTCGGTGGCTCACGAGTTCAACGCCGGTCCCGGCAATCCCGGCGGCCCGGCCGAGAGCCGCACCAATCTCGTCGCCGGCGGCCAGGCGATGGGTGCGTGGGGCGGGCAGTCGTGCAATCCCTACGATACCGAGCGTGTGTCGCGCGGCTCCAGCGGCGGCTCGGGTGTGGCCATTGGCGCCAACCTCGCGATGGTAGGTATCTGCGAGCAGACAGGGATGTCGTGCCAGGGCCCCGCGAGCCGCAATGGCATTGCCTCGCTGCTGACGACCAAGGGCGTGCTGCCCGACAACGGTGGCATTGGCAACCAGTGGTTCGTGGACCGCGCCGGCATCCACACGCGGACGCTCACCGATTCGGCCAGGGTGCTGGACGCTCTCAAGGATCCGGACACCGGCTACTACGACACGCGGGATCCGTTCACCTCCATCCCGCGGGCACTGGTGTCCGATCGGCCCTACGCCAGTTTTGCCGTGAACGATGCCGCCCTGGCGGGCAACCCGAAGCCGCTTCAAGGCGTTCGTGTGGCCATCCTGCGTGAGCACATGATCAAAACCACCCGCAATCACGAGGCCATCGTCGATCAGCTGGACCGCGAGATGAAGGCCGTGCTGCGCGATCGGTTGGGTGCGGAACTCGTGGAGACCGTGCCACCGGGACATCCCGACGATCCGGATGTGCCGAACGTGACCTATACGTTTGCCGACGCGCTCTCGGAACTGCTGCCGCGCCTCATGCCGGAGATCTTCACGCGTCGCGACGACAAGGGCGCGCTGCTGTTCGCGGTGCCGGGGCACGACGTCACGTCGTATGACTACCTGAAGAAACTGAGCCGGCGCGAGGCGCCACTGTCCGATCGGATCACCATTCTCAACTTCGCCACCTACGGCGCCGAGCCGTGTTATGCGAGTCAGTGCGGCGACGTGATGTTCGACATCGATCGGTATCTGCTCGATCGGGGCGACACGAAAATCCGGAGCTGGGCCGACTGGGTCGCCAACGCGAAGTTCCGCGACGATGAGTCGCGGGCGGGCGCGGAGAACTGGCTGGCGCTCGGGGACCACGCCGTGCCGGGCAAGGCCGATCGCCTGGCCCGCAGTCACATTGCCCGCTTCGCGCTCCAGCGCGTGATGTTCGAGAACCGGATCGACGTGTTCGTGCACCCGGAAAACACGGTGCCGGCGCCGAAAATCCAGGGACCGAACGTTGGCGCCATCAGCCTCGACGGCATCACGCCGTTCTTCCAGATTCCCCGCGTCGTGGTGCCGGCCGGGATG
>CAZZGM010000148.1:3469-6775 GCA_964653955.1 uncultured Bifidobacteriaceae bacterium
TCTACGAACCGCAGTACGCGCTCAACGCCAGCCGGACCGACTACGTGTCGGTGCTGTCTCCGGATACGCCGAAGACCACGCTGCGGCATCCGTTGCCGGTATCGTTGACGTTCTTCGCGGGGCAGGGCGAGGAGCCGCTACTGATCAAGGTTGGAACGGCCTACGAAGCGGTGACGCGCCACCGGACGCCGCCGCCGATGTTTGGCCCGGTACAGGAAGGCGCCCGCTGACGGGCAACAGGAAGGATGATCGCGGAGAGGCCCGCCGGGGGGGGCGGGCCTCGTCATTCATCGACAGACGATGTCGCCGCGGTCGATGGCTTTGCCGATGAGCGCGCCGGCACCGGCACCAAGGATGGCACCCACTGTCTTCGAACCACCGGGGGCAATGATGTGGCCGAGCACGCCGCCGGCCATGCCACCAATGATCAATCCGGTCGTCCCATCGTCACGCTGGCAGTAATAACGATTGTCGGAGCCGCGGTAGATGCGGTCGTTGCGGCCGAGCCGGCGGGGGCGGTAGCGGTTGTCGTCACGCCGGTAGTAGCGGGCGGCGTCCCAGTAGCCGGCGCGGGTGTCGTAGCGGGTCACGCTGCGCGGCGGATGGTTGTTGCGCCGGTCCCACCGGTCTTCATATCGATCCCGGCGGTCCCTGCGTTGCGCTTCGGCCGGCGCGGGTTGAACGCCGACGAAAGACGCGATGAGCAGTGCCGCGGTTGCCGTTTTTATCAAGGTCATGGGGCCGTCCCTCCGGCGATCGTGACGCGACCGCACCCGCCGCGGTGCAAGTCATGTACCGGCCATCTCGCGTGGTTCGTGGGCCCTGGAGCGTGCGCGATGTCCGGTCGCGGTGTCATGCGGCGGCGCCGGGAGGACAGGTGCCCGTGTCGTACGTGTGACGAGGGCGTGCGAGGGTAAATGGTCGAGCCCCGCTCGTCGTAGGACGGGGCATGCCCCGTCAGGATGCCCCCGCAGATACATGGTTGAGCCGCCTGGTGTCCATGAAACCGGGCGAAGGCCGCCTGGTGGCCTGGGCGTTCCTGTATCTGTTCTCGGTGTTCAGTGCCTACTACGTCATCCGGCCCATCCGCGACGAGGCCGGAGTGGCGGGCGGCGTCAGCAACCTCTCGTGGCTGTTCACGGGCACGTTGCTGGCCATGATGGCCGTCAATGCGCCGTTTGCCTGGCTGGTGAAGCGCCTGCCGCGGCGGCAGTTCATTGGCATCACCTACCGCTTCTTCATTGCCAACCTGCTGATCTTCCTGGTGCTGCTCCGCTCGACCAGCGGCGACGCCAACGTCTGGGTGGGCCGCGCGTTCTTCATTTGGGCGTCGGTCTTCAACCTGTTCGTGGTGTCGGTGTTCTGGGCGTTCATGGTGGACGTGTTCAACAGCGAGCAGGGGAAGCGCCTGTTCGGCTTCATTGCCGCGGCGGCCACGCTGGGCGGCATCCTCGGTTCCAGCATCACGGCGAGTACGGCGCAGACGCTGGGGACACCACTGCTGCTGCTGGTATCGGCGGTGCTGCTGGAGGTGGGCGTGCAGGCGTCGAGGCGGCTGGGCGCGCTGACCGATGCGTTCAATCGTCCGGCCGGAAGCACTGCGTCAGCCGAAGGCGGAGCCACGCCCATTGGCGGCAGCGCGTGGGCCGGCCTGACGCACGCGCTGTCGTCGCCGTACCTGCTGGGTATCGCGACCTACATGCTGCTCTACACGGTGCTGTCGACCTTCCTCTACTTCCAGCAGGCGGAAATCGTCGACCGTACGTTTGCCGATCGTGGCGCGCGCACCGCGTTCTTTGCCAAGGTGGACCTGCTGGTCAACACGCTCACGCTTGGTGGACAGTTGTTCCTCACCGGGCGTGTGATGAAGTCGGCGGGTGTCACGTTCACCCTCACGGTGGTACCGGCCATCACCGCGGTCGGGTTCCTGCTGCTCGGCCTCATGCCAACAGCGGCCATTGTCGTGGGCTTTACCGTGCTGCGGCGTGCCGGCAACTTCGCGTTTGCCCGGCCGAGCCGCGAGGTGTTGTTCACCTCGGTGAGCCGCGAGGACAAGTACAAGGCGAAGAGTTTC
Source organism: uncultured Bifidobacteriaceae bacterium (assembly GCA_964653955.1). Taxonomy (GTDB): domain Bacteria; phylum Acidobacteriota; class Vicinamibacteria; order Vicinamibacterales; family UBA2999; genus VFZN01. The sequence goes on from CAZZGM010000148.1 coordinate 5,544, forward strand.
ATCGACACCGTTGTCTATCGTTTTGGCGATCAGGTGGGCGCCTGGGCGTCGGCTGGTGTTGCTATGCTGGGACTCGGAGCTGGCGCCATTGCCTGGGCGGCCGTACCGCTCGGGCTCGCCTGGGTCGGCAACGCCTTGTGGCTCGGACGCCGGCAGGAAGAACTCGGACGTCAGCTTCCCTGACAATCATCGACCATAGATCTCGCTGGAGGAGGATTCGATCGTGTTTACCATCACCCGTCGCGACATGCTTTCCATGACCCTCGGCTCGACGGCCGCGCTGGCGCTCGGTGCCCGTGGGCTGTTCGCACAGGGCAAGATGATTACCCGGCCCATCCCGGCCTCCGGTGAGCAGTTGCCCGTCATCGGCCTCGGCAGCTCGGCCACCTTCTCGCAGGTGGCGCGTCAGGAGGACGTGACGGCCCTGCGCGAAGTGTTCAAGACGCTGCTCGATGGTGGCGCCACGCTGTTCGATACGGCTCCCAGTTACGGTTCTTCGGAGGAGGTAGCCGGCCGAATCGTTCAGGAAGAGAAAATTGCCGACAAGGTGTTCTGGGCCACCAAGCTGAACGTGGCCGGCCGCGGCGGAAACGCCGCCGATCCGGCGGCCGCCAGGGCGCAGCTCGAGACGTCGTTCAAGCGCGTCGGCAAGGAGAAAATCGATCTCATCCAGGTGCACAACCTCGGCGATCCGGCAACGCAGCTTCCCATCCTCTACGAGGCGAAGAAGCAGGGCCGCATCCGCTATGCGGGCATCACCACCACGTTCGACCAGCAGTACGCCGAGCTGGTGCGCATCATGAAAAACGAACCGCTCGACTTCATCGGCATCGACTACGCCATCGACGGCCGCGAGGTGGAGAACGAAATTCTGCCGCTGGCGCAGGAGCGCAAGATTGCCGTGCTCGCGTATGCGCCGTTCGGCCGCACGCGGCTGTTCCGCCGCGTGGCCAACACGCCGCTGCCCGACTGGGCCGCCGAGATCGACGCCAAGACCTGGGCGCAGGTGTTTCTGAAGTGGGTCATCGGCCACCCGGCCATCACGGCGGTGACGCCGGCGACGAGCCAGGCCAAGAACATGCTCGATAACCTGGGCGGCGGCGTAGGCCGGCTGCCGGACCAGGACCTGCGCAAGCGGATGGCGGCCTTCATCGATGCCCTACCTTCTGCGTAGGTTCGGCATCAGCCGGCAGGAAACTACGGCCGTCCTGTGGTCGTGGCTCTTTTTTTTC
>CAZZGM010000148.1:6785-7588 GCA_964653955.1 uncultured Bifidobacteriaceae bacterium
TCGCACCGAGACCGGCACCGGTGGAATGCTGCTGGCCAATCCGCCATTTGCATTCCTGGCGGCCCGTCTGCCACGGCGGGTGTTCGTCTCCACTGCCTACCGGTTCTTCAGCCTCAACCTGCTGCTGTTTTTCGTGGCCCTGCACCTGGCCGGACCGGATCAGCAGGTGTGGGTGGGGCGCGCGTTCTTCATCTGGACGTCCGTGTTCAACATGTTCGTCGTCTCGATCTTCTGGTCCGTGATGGCGGACGTCTTCACGGCGGAGCAGGGTAAACGCCTGTTCGGTCTGGTTGGCGCGGCCGGGACCATCGGGGCCATCAGCGGTGCGGCCACGACGTCGCTGCTCATTGCCCCGCTCGGGCCGATGAATCTCATGCTGGTGTCCGTGGCGCTGCTGGAAGTGGCGGCGCTTTCGGCCCGCCGGCTGCTGCGCCTGGCCGCCACGTCCCATGACGGCGCGCACGCGCGGATTTCAGAGGACGAGCAGTCGCAGGGGATGGGGGGCAGCGTCTGGGAAGGGATGCGGCGGACGGTTACCAGCGCCTACTTCGTGAACATCACGCTGCACATGCTGCTGTTCACCATTCTGACGACGTTTCTCTATTTCCAGCAGGCGGCGCTGGTGGATCAGTTGATGACGGACCGTGCCGAGCGCACGCGGTTTTTCGCCAACATCGATCTGCTCGTCAACGTCCTCACGCTCACCACCCAGATGTTTGCCACCGGTTGGTTCATCCGCACGTTTGGCGTGGTGGCCGGGTTGGCGTTCCTGCCGGTATTGAGCGTTGCCGGCTTTACCGTGT
>CAZZGM010000149.1:0-7530 GCA_964653955.1 uncultured Bifidobacteriaceae bacterium
TACGGATCGGCGGCGGCCAGGTGCGAAAAGCTGGTGGCACGTTCGCGCCAGTCGAGGAAGTTGCCGGGGCGGGATCCGCGGGCACGGCATCGTTGACACGGCGTTCCCACACCGTGACGATGCGATCGGGCTGTGGGTAGGGGAGGGGCCGCAGCAGCGTCTGCGAGACGATGCCGAAGGCGGCCACACACGCGGCGATACCGACGGCCAGGATAGTAATGGCGGTCAGTGCGAAACCGGCCTGCTGCCGGAACTGCCGGCTTCCGTGCCGGAGGTCCTCGACCCACACGGTATCGGCAACGGCGCGCTGACGCATCCAGGAATGCGTCGCTGGGGGCGCCCAGGGCGTGCGCCAGCAGGGAACGAGTTGGTGCGTCGGCGACATGCGCCGAAAGCTCGGCGAGCCATTCGTCGCGCCAGTCGTCTCGTTGTGAACGAGGCACGAGCGGGGCCGTGAGCCGAACGAGGCGGCTGGCGCAGGCGAAGGTACGTCGCGCCTGCATCTCAGGCCTTCACCGGCCGCGGTGTGCGGCGTGTGGCGGCTGCCGCACGCGCGACGGCTTCGCGTGCAACGGCACGGCCGCCGGCCGTGAGTTCGTAATAACGGCGCGGCGGGCGCTGCGATGCCTGCGCGACCTCGGGCGCCTCCCAATGCGAGCGGACCAGGCCTTCCGCGTCGAGCCGGCGGAGGATGGGGTAGACCGTGCCGCTGGCCAGGCCGGTCTCCTCCATGATGTCGAAACCGTGATGATGTCCCGCCAGGAGGGCCTGGAGGACGAAGGTGGTGGATGGAGTCAGCCGCATGGGTGCCTCGTCTTTGTCTACCTATGTAGACTTTGACGGGCACCGACACGAACAGGTTGACGTCCTGAACTCGAAAGCCGATGCCGGCGGGGAAGAACCCCCGCCGGAAACAGGAAAGACCGCCCTACTGGGCCGGGGCTGAGGAGAGGCGGGCGACGAGGCGCGACTTGTAGCGGGCCGCGGTGTTGCGGTGGATGATGCCCTTGGTGGCCATCTTGTCGACGAGGGACTGCACCCCCGACAACTGGCCCTTCGCACCGTCCATGTCGTTGGCGTCGAGCGCCTTGCGGATGGCCTTCAGGCCCGTGCGGAGCTTCGAGCGCAGCCCACGGTTGTGCTCGCGCCGCTTGATGTTCTGCCGGTTGGCCTTGACGGCCGACTTCGTACGCTTTGCCACGTCTCTGGAACCTCTCGGTCAGTGAGTTAAAAACACTCTAGCCTAACACAGCGGGCGGGCCGCCGCCAACGGTCCGGCTGCTGGCCGGAACGTCGGGACCGGGCCTCGGCCGGCGGCCGCATTCGGACGTGCCTGGCGGGAAAATGATGCGAGTCGGACCCGCTGGGAAACCCGCGCCGGGGCCGTGTCCGTGAAGACTCGAGAATGGTGGGGAGACCGCAGCGGTGTCAGCGCGGGGCGCCTACTTCACCGGCACGGCGGTCACGCCGGCCGGCGGCTTGTTCGAGTAGCGGACGACGGCGCGGCCGTCCACGGTTTCGATCCATTTGTAGATGGTGTTGGCCGGTGGAGCGGGCGCCGGTGTTCCGGTGACGCCGGTGATCTTCTTCACGTAGTCGCGCGTTTCCCGGTAAGGGGGCACGGCGCCACCGTACTTGGCCACGCTGCCGGGACCCGCGTTGTAGGCGGCCAGCGCCAGCTCGATGTCGCTGTCGTACAGATCCAGGAGCTGCCGCAGATAGGTCACACCGCCGCGGATGTTTTCTTCGGGGTGAAAGGGGTTCTGCACGCCCAGCTCGCGCGCCGTGGCGGGCATGAGCTGCATCAGGCCCATGGCGCCCTTGGACGACACGGCCATCGCATTGAAACCCGATTCCACCTGGATGACGGCCCGCACCAGCTCCGGAGAAATGCCCTGGGCACTGGCGTGGGTGTCGATCAACTCGTCGTAACCGGCCGAACGGGCAGGGCGCTCCGTCGGGCGGGTCGCGCGGACTTCACGGCTGCCGGGCACTTCGTAAGTGGTCATCACGCCGGTGTCCTGCCGCGGCCGATCCGACACGACGAGCACACCCTGCGCGTCGCGCCAGGAGTAGATCTGGGCGGACGCGGGTACGGCCGAAGCGGCATACACGACGAGAACGGTCAGGACCAGGCGCACGGGACGGACATTCTATCGGCAGGACGGGGTCATCCCGCCAGCAGCTTGCGGACGACGTCGGGCGCCGCCGCCAGCATGGCGTCGACACCAGCAATGTCCTTGCCGCCGGCCTCCGCAAAATCTGGCCGCCCGCCGCCGCCCCCGCCCACCATGGGGGCCAGCTCCTTGACGAGCTGTCCCGCTTTGAGACGGCCGGTTACGGAACTGGTGACGCTGGCCACCATGGCCACCTTGCCCTCGGCCGTCGGACCGGCCAGAAACACCACGCCGCTCGTCAGGGTCGACTTGATTTGATCCGACACCGACCGCAGCAGGTCCTTGCTGGCATCGTCCACGCGCTGCACGACCAGAGTAACGTCGCCAATGGTCACCCGCTGACCTTCGCCGGCCGACTGGCCGGCCGCGGCGCGTGCCAGCTTGCGGTCGCGTTCCTTGACGGCCTTTTCCAGGCCCTCGATACGGGTTTCGAGCCGCGTCACCACTTCGTCCGGCCCGGCGTTGAGGATGGCACGCACGCGTTCGAAGCCGTCCAGCCGGGGCCGAATCCACGTCAGCGCGCCCAGTCCGGTCAGCGCCTCGATGCGCCGCACCCCGGCGGCCACGCCGGTTTCTTCGGTAATGACGAGCGAGCCGATGTCGCCCGTTGCCGCCACGTGGGTGCCGCCACAGAGTTCCGTGCTGAACTGGCCGTCACCAATGGCCACGACACGCACGGTGTCGCCGTACTTTTCGCCAAACAGTGCCGTGGCACCGGCGGCAATGGCTTCCTGCGTATTGCGGACCGCGGTAGACACGATTTCGTTGCGCAGGATCGCTTCGTTCACGATGTGCTCGATACGCTCGCGCTCGTCGGCGGTGACCGGAGAGAAATGCACGAAGTCGAAGCGCAGGCGATCCGGCGCTACCAGCGAGCCGGCCTGCTTCACATGCGGGCCCAGTACCTGACGAAGGGCGGCGTGCAGAAGATGCGTGCCCGTGTGATTGCGGCGCGTGGCACTGCGCAGCGGTTCGTCGACCGTGGCGGTTGCCAGGTCGCGGACGCGGATGGCGCCGCTTCCGGCGTCGACACGGTGCAGGCGGGGCAGGCCCGTGCCCAGCCTGGCGACGCCGCTGATACGCCGGGTGACATCGCCTACTTCGAGGATGCCCTGGTCCGATACCTGGCCACCGGCCTCTACATAGAACGGCGTCCGTGCCAGCGCCACCCAGCCGGCTTCGCCATCACCAATGACGTGGGCCTGCTGCTTCCGTTCGTTGAACACCGCCAGCACGGGAACACCCTGCACCCGTGTGCTGGTGTACCCCTCGAACACGTCGCCGGCCGCACTCAGGATGGCGCGGGCTTCGTCACTGGCAAAGGTGAACGCGTCGCCTTTCCTGTTGTCGAAGCCGCTGCTGGCGCGCGCTTTTTCGCGCTGCGCTTCCATCTCGCGTTCGAAGCCGGCCGCGTCGAACGTCAGTCCCTGATTGGACGCGAGGTCTTCGATGAAATCGCGGGGCAGGCCGTAGGTGTCGTACAGCCGGAAGGCTTCATCACCCGGCAACATGCGGGAACCTGCGCCGGCGCGTTCCAGGGCGTCCTCCAGTCGCGGCAGGCCGCCGGTGAGCACCGCGTCGAATCGATCTTCTTCGGCGTGCACCACCTGGACCACCGCATCGCGCCCGGCTCGCAGTTCGGGGTAGGCAGCGCCCATTTCTCCGACCACCACGTCGACCAGCGTGTGGAGGAAGGGTTCGTGCAGGCCCAGCTTGCGCCCGTGCCGCATGGCGCGCCGCATGATCTTGCGCAGCACGTAGCCGCGCCACTCGTTGGAGGGCACCACGCCATCGGCAATGAGAAACGTCATGGCCCGCAGGTGATCGGCAACGACGCGCATGGAAACGTCCGCCGCGTCCATGGTGCGGCCATACGTGCGGCCGGCGAGGCGTCCGGTGGCTTCCAGGATGGGCATGAAGAGCGGCGTGTCGTAATTGCTGAGCGTGCCCTGCATGACGGCCGAGATGCGCTCGAGGCCCATGCCCGTGTCGATGGACGGCGCCGGCAGCTGTGACAGCGTTCCGGCACTGTCACGCTCGAATTCCATGAACACGTTGTTCCAGATTTCGACGAACCGTTCGCTGCCGCCCTCCACATCGTCGATGAACCGGCCGGTGCCGGGAACCGACGGTCCGCGGTCGTAATAAATTTCTGAGCAGCGGCCGCAGGGGCCGGTGTCGCCCATGGCCCAGAAGTTGTCGGCCATGCCAAGTTCGCCGACGTGATCGGCCGGCACGAACTCACGCCAGCGGGCATGTGCTTCTTCGTCACGGGGGATGCCCTGTTCGCCCTTGAACACGGTCACGTACAGCCGCGACGGGTCGAGGCCCCACTCCTTCGTGAGGAGGTTCCAGGCGAGGGCAATGGCGTCCTGCTTGAAGTAGTCCCCGAACGAAAAATTGCCGAGCATCTCGAAGAACGTGTGATGCCGCAGCGAGGGGCCGACGTTGTCGAGGTCGTTGTGTTTGCCGCTCACGCGCATGCACTTCTGCGACGTCGCGGCCCGGACGTAGTCGCGGGCTTCGCGCCCGACGAACACCTCCTTGAACTGGTTCATCCCCGCGTTCGTGAACAGCAGCGTGGGATCGTCGGCTGGCACGAGCGGCGAGCTGGAGACGAGGCGATGGCCGTGACCGGCAAAGTAGTTCAGGAAGGAGGCGCGAATATCGTTCGGATGCACCTGAATATTCTAGTCGGGTGCCGGGGCGGGCGGAGGGGCGTCAATCGCGACGCGTGCGCCGGAGCCGGCCGAGCACCTGGCCGGGCGCAAACCCCTGACCGACGAGGCCGCGCACCAGACGCCCCCGTTCGCGCTCGTCGAGCGACTGGACGTCCCGGCCCCGCAGCCGGCGGCCGAGCGCCTCGTCCAGCAGCGCGTTTTCGTCGATTTCCGAAAACGTCTCCTGCACGGCCTGGTCCACGATGTCGGCATCGAGCCCCAGCGCCTGGAGACGCTGACGCACGCGGGTGGGGCCGCGCTTGCGGATGCCGGCCTCCAGGCGCGCCGCCGCCCGCGCCACACGCGTGTCGTCCACGGTGCGGTCCTTCGTGAGGCGCTCCAGTGCTTCGTCGACGGCCTCCACGGGACAGCCGCGGCGGAGGAGCCGCGTGCGCAACTGGGCCGCCGACAGCTCACGCCGTCCCAGCAGCACCAGCGCCGTCGTGTAGGCGTCGGGGGGCGGGCCGCTACTTGCCGAAGCGGGTGATCTCGGGTTCCTTCTCACCGGCAGCCGGGGGGCTGAACAACGTGCCCGCCATCTGATCGCGGGCCATGTCGGACGTGGTGGAAATGCCCTGGACCTTCAGCTTGAACTCGTCGACGTTCGACGCCCAGCGCAGCGCCTCTTCGTAGGTGATGAGGCCCTGGGAGAACAGACTGAAGATGGACTGATCGAACGTCTGCATGCCGTACTGCGACGTGCCCTGGGCGATGGCGCCCTGAATCAGGTGCGTCTTTTCCTTGTCGACGATGCAGTCCTTGATGAACGGCGTGGCAATGAGCACTTCCATGGCCGGCACACGGCCTTCGCCGTCGGCACGGGGAATGAGGCGCATGGCCACGGCCGCCTTCAGGACGACGGCCAGCTGCAGGCGTACCTGCTTCTGCTGGTGGGGAGGAAACACCGAGATGATGCGGTTGATGGTTTCCGTGGCGTCCAACGTGTGCAGCGTCGAAAACACCAGATGGCCCGTCTCCGCCGCGTGCAGCGCCGTCTCGATGGTTTCCATGTCGCGCATTTCGCCGACGAGCACCACGTCGGGATCCTGGCGGAGTGCGCTGCGCAGCGCATAGGCAAACGAGCGGGTGTCCGTGCCCACCTCGCGCTGCGTGATGATGGCCTCGCTGTCCCGGTGCAGGTACTCGATGGGGTCTTCGATGGTGATGACGTGCGACGAGCGTGTCGCGTTGATGTGGTCGATCATGGCCGCCAGCGTCGTGCTCTTGCCGCTGCCGGTCGTGCCGGTAACGAGCACCAGGCCGCGTTCTTCCTCCGCAATGCTCTTGAGTGTCGCGGGCAGCTGCAGCTCGTCGATGGACTTCACCTTGAACGGGATGACGCGCAGCACCATGCCGATGGTGCCGCGCTGCTGGAACACGTTGCAGCGGAAACGGCCGAGGCCGGGCACGCTGTAGGCGAGGTCGATTTCCTGCGCGTCCTTGAATCGCTGGCGCTGGGTGGCCGACATGATGGATGCCGCCATTTCCACCAGGCCTTCGTGGTCAAGCTTGCGTTCCTCGGCGACGCGGACCAGGCGGCCATGCACGCGGGCCATGGGATAGCTGCCCACCTTCAGGTGCAGGTCCGAGGCGCCGCGGTCCACGGCCAGCTTCAGCAGATCGTTGACGTGCATGACTGGGTCATGATGCGCGAGGCGAACGGCGGACGCAAGGGAAGGACTGCGTCCCGGTGCACGAAATGACGGTGAACGGGCAGGCGCGGTGCCTGCCCGTCCGTTGCAGCCATCAGCGGGAGGCGGGTGCCGGCACCGGCGTCAGCCACGCGTGCGCATCGGGCACATCGCCATTGATGATGCCGAAGAAGCGCTCCTGGATGGCGGCGGTCACGGGCCCGCGGGCGCCGTTCCCCACCGTGATGTGGTCGATGGACCGCACCGGTGTCACCTCCACGGCCGTGCCGCAGAAGAACGCCTCGTCGGCCAGGTAGAGAAACTCGCGGGGCAGCGCTGCTTCGCGGACCTCGTATCCGAGATCGCGCGCCAGCATCAGCACGCTGTTCCGCGTGATGCCTTCCAGAATCGACGAGCCGATGGCCGGGGTGTAGACCACGCCGTCGCGGACCAGAAACAGGTTCTGTCCGCTGCCTTCGCTCACGCGGCCGCTTTCGTCCAGCGCAATGGCCTCACCGTAGCCGTCGAGTGTGGCCTGCATGCGGATGAGCGCCGAGTTGGCGTAGTTGGCCGACGCCTTGGCCATCGCCGGCAGTGTGTTGGGGGCCAGGCGCGTCCAGGAACTCACGCCGACATCGATACCCTTCTCCAGGCCTTCGGCGCCAAACAGCGCATCCCACTCCCACACGACGATGATGGCTTCGACGGGACACGGCCGCGGATCGAGGCCGAGCTGCCGCGAACCGCGGTAGACGAGCGGCCGGATGTAGCACGAGTCGAAGCCGTTGACCCGGACCGTTTCGAGCACGGCCTCCGACAGTTCGTCGATGGACCAGGGAATGTCCATCCGGTAGACGCGGCACGAATCGTAGAGGCGCCGCATGTGTTCGCGCAGACGGTAGACGGCGCTGCCTTCGCGTGTCCGGTACGAACGGATGCCTTCGAAGATGGCCGAACCGTAGTGCAGTGCGTGTGCCGTGACGTGCACGGTGGCGTCTTTCC